>CAYSLA010000006.1:15422-35218 GCA_964431685.1 uncultured bacterium
TGGAGCGTTTCGGCTATCGCGACTACTTGAAGCAGATAGACCAGGAATGGATCAAAGCGTATAAACAGGCGATCGTTCAGGGCCAGCCGGAGCCGTACGGCAAAAATTGTGCCATGGTCTACCGCGAGTTCTCGCGGCCTATAGAGCAGGCGCTCAATGACTCCGCTGTCACCCGGGCTATCGACAGAGGAGACGACAAGGCCGTCAAGGCAAGGTTGTGGCAGATTCTGGAGGCCGCGCAGAAAGAGACGGACAAACGCATGTACGGTAACCTTCCCCCAGGGGTAAAGGCTCTGCGGTACAGGCTCACTCAGGTCTTTCTCATAATGACCCTGCTTGCGTTTGCCCTCACCGCCGTTTATCTTACCAAGCTCTTTCGTATGAGTGCTCCGACGGCGAAGCCCGGTCAGAAGAATCTCTGGGTAGCATACATATTGTTGTTTCCGGCTATGGCCAGTGTTCTAATCTGGCAGTACCTGCCGCTGTTGCGTGGTACAGTGATGGCTTTCCAGGAATACAACATTATGAAGGCCTCGCCTTTCGTCGGGCTGGACAACTTCGCGACCATCCTGTTTGATCCGGCGTTTTGGCACTCCGTGAAGATGACTCTCACGTACACGGCTTTGTACATGGCATCCGCGTTCATCGCTCCAATCTTGCTGGCGCTTCTTTTGTCTGAGGTGCCCAGGGGCAAGATGTTCTTCAGAACCGTGTTTTACATGCCGGCGGTTCTCGCCGGTTTGGTGGTGATCTTTCTCTGGAAGAGCTTCTACAAGCCGGCCGGGCTGCTGAACACTCTGCTGGGATACCTGAACATTAACATCACCACAGGGTGGCTGGACTCGCCATCACTGGCAATGGTGTCGGTTCTGCTTCCGGTCATTTGGGCGGGGATGGGGCCGGGATGCCTGATATACCTTGCGGCCCTTAAGACCATTCCTGAGGAGTTTTACGAGGCCGCGGAGGTCGACGGTGCCGGGTTACGACGAAAAGTGTGGAACATAACACTTCCATCCATAAAGATGCTCATCATCATTAACTCCGTTGGCGCGTTTATCGGCGCGTTTATGTCCAGTGATATGATCTTCGCTATGACAGGTGGAGGTCCTTACACACCTTACGGAGCAACCGAGGTCGTCGGTTTGCAGTTGTTCTACACGGCATTTATGTACTTGAAGTTTGGAGTCGCCAACGCTATGGGCTGGGTGCTTGGGTTTATGCTCATAGGCTTTACGATTATGCAACTCAAGAACTTGAGTCGAGTCGAGTTTAAGGGAGGTCGTTAGAGATGCCTATACTCCCAACAATTGGACGGAAAAGACCCAAGATTAGACTTGCGATCTTTCTGATATATACTTTTCTTATTATCGGTAGCATCACCATGGTCTACCCGTTCTTGATAATGCTTTCGGGAAGCGTGAAGGGGCAGGCCGATCAGGAGAGAATGGACCCTGTGCCGCAGGTCCTCTACTCTCGAGACATGCAGTTTGCGCGTTTCCAGGAGGACAGATACGGTGTGCTGCGGGGCGTCTCGGCGGCTTTTGGACGGCAGTTTCTGGACTTCAATGACGCGACGAGGCCCAAGCCGGATGCATCCGAATTGGCCAGGTATGAGAAATTCCTCGATGCTGAAGCGTCCTCATTTCCTGAGCATTTCTACGTAGTACACGACATCTCGCGCAACTTCCGAATCCTCCGCAGGCAGATACAGCAGGAGTGCGGCACGCTCGACGAGTTCAACACCAGATACGAGAATTCTCTGTCCAGTTGGAACGATCTGGGTCGGCCGGCGGATTCTCCGCTGACCAAGGAATTCGCATACGAACTGAGTAACAAGCTTGTTCTCAGGAGCCTTGAATACAAGCGCAAGCTGCCCACTTGGGAAAAGTCGGTGCTGAACATCGATGGCGACTTCGCCGTGGCGCAAGAGACCTTGCCGGAGGTGAAGTCGGGCAAGTTGGAGCCGCTGCCGCTGCTGTCGGAACGTTGCCCTGACGGTCCTCAGAAAGCGCTATGGGCCGAGTACGTCAAACACTGGCTCAGTTGTCTGTTCATCACGCCCGATCAGACCGGGCTTATTATGATGAGGCAGTTCATGTCCAGTCGCTACCCCGGCGGCATTTCGGCGTTTAACGAGATGACCGAGACCAACTACAAGTCATTCGATGAGATCAATTGCACGCCGGAGGAACTCGGCTCGCCCGGCTTCTTCACTCTCTACACGCAGTTTGTTACGGATGTTTGTCCTCCAGAGCACCTTATCGTTGATACGCCTTCGACACGGTATCGCAGGTTCGTCAGGTCGCAGACCGCTCAGGCGCCGTTCGTTTTGTATGACTACTCTGTCTTTCTCGCCAATCGCTCTGCTTTCCTCAAAGAAGTGGTGACGAGGAACTACGTATACGTTCTGGACTACATAGCAGTCTACGGTCGCGCAATCAGAAACACGGTCATTTTCATCGGTCTGATGATCGCGGCCGCGCTGCTCGTAAACCCCATCGCTGCGTATGCACTGTCCAGGTACAAGCCAAAGAACACATACGGCATACTGATGTTCTTTCTCATCACCATGGCTTTCCCCAGTGCGGTGACAGCGATTCCGAATTTCCTGCTGCTGAAGCAGTTGCACTTGCTGAACACTTTCTATGCTTTGGTCCTGCCGGGGCTGGCGAACGGTTTCTCAGTGTTTCTGCTGAAGGGTTTCTTTGACAGCATTCCGCAGGAGGTCTACGAGTCCGCTATGATCGACGGGGCGGGGGAGTGGACCATGTTCTGGCGGTTTACAATGGCACTGTCCAAACCGATACTGGCGCTGATGGTTTTGAACTCCTTCACCGCCGCGTATAGCGCGTTCATGTTTGCCCTGATCATCTGCCCGGACGAGCGTATGTGGACAATTATGGTGTGGCTGTATCAGATGCAGCAGGGCGCTGCTCAGGCCACCATATATGCGGCGCTGATCCTGGCGGCGATACCCACTCTGCTGATGTTCATTTTTGCTCAGAACACCATCATGAAGGGCATCATCATTCCCGTGGAAAAGTAGCCTCAACATACTACGCAGACGTATGCCCCGAAACTAGTAGAGCAGCGTGCCCAGGCTACGAATCCGGTCTGGAGTGACCCAATAACGCGTCCAACTTCGTCCCGCTGTTTTACCAAAAGGGAGCTAATATGCTAAACTCTTCATGAACAAACTAGGGAGTGCTGTATGATGGATGAAAACCAGCTCTGCAGAGAGTGCATATTGCGAATCAAGCCGTATGTGCCCGGCAAGCCTATAGATGAAGTCAAGCGCGAGCTTGGCCTGGAAGACGTTATCAAACTCGCGTCCAATGAGAATCCCCTTGGTCCTTCTCCTCTTGCGATCGAAGCAATAAGGGATTGTGCAACTGATGTCGGCCTCTACCCCGATGGCAACTGCTATTCACTCAGGCAGGATCTTGCGGCGCATCTCGGCGTCGACCCCGATAATCTCATATTTGGAGCGGGCGGTGATGAGATCATATTTATGGCCGCAACGTCGATGCTCTGCGAAGGTGATGAGACCGTTCAGTCCGACGCTACGTTTCTCGAGTATGAGACCATTGCCAATCTGATGAATTGCCGGGCTCACCTTGTTGGACTGTCGAACTATGTCCAAGATATACCGGCTCTTCTTTCACACGTCAACGAGCGCACCAAGCTGCTGTTCATCACCAATCCCAACAATCCCACGGGCACGACGGTTGAGTGGAGCGAGGTGGAACGTGTGCTGGACGCTTTGCCGCCGCGCTGTGTGCTGTTTCTGGACGAGGCATACTACGAATATGTAGACGATCCGAACTACACACGGTCCCTGGAGATGGTCAAGCAGGACCGGAATATCATCGTACTTCGAACGTTCTCAAAGATATACGGGCTTGCCGGGCTCAGGGTCGGCTATGCGATTGCCCCGAAACGAATTACAGACATACTGGAGAGAGTGCGGGCTCCGTTTAATGTTAGCAGTATTGCCCAGGAAGCGGCTCGCGCAAGCCTGAAGGACCCGGACCAAGTGGCTCGAAGCCGGGAGCAGAATAGGCGCTCCAAGGAGTTCTTCTACGCCAAGCTTCCGAAGCTTGGAGTCGAAGTCACCCCCACCCAGGCCAATTTCGTGTGGATTGACGTGAAACGCGATTGCCGTCAAGTCTTCAGTGAGCTTCTGAAGCGGGGAGTCATCGTGCGAACCGGTGACATCTTCGGCTGTTCGACTCACATCAGGGTTACGACTGGGCTTGACGCTCAGAACCAGCGATTCATAGATGCTCTGTCGGAGGTTCTAAAGCAGTGATTATCATTCTCTCGCCTCAAGCCACCGAACCGGATATTGAGGAACTTATCGTCAATCTCAAAGACCGGGGATACGGTGTTCACCTGTCCCAAGGTGTCGAAAAGACCATTGTGGGTGTGCTTGGAGCACACGACGACGAGAAGACGATGGTTGCAGAGCAGCTTTCGTCGCTAAGCTACGTCGAACGGGTAGTTCCAATTCTCAAACCTTACAAACTGGTTGGACGGGAGTTTCACCCGGACAAAACGATTGTGAAGGTAAGGGGGGTAGACATCGGCGGGCAGAAAATCGTGGTTATGGCTGGCCCTTGTTCAGTTGAAAGTGAGGACATGATTGTCGAGGTTGCAGGGGCAGTGAAATCCGCCGGTGCGAGCGTTCTTCGTGGCGGGGCATTCAAGCCCAGCACGTCTCCGTACAGCTTTCATGGCCTGGGAGAGGATGCTCTGAAGATGCTTGTGGCCGCCCGCGAAGCTACCGGAATGCCCATAGTCACCGAGGTAATGGATACGAGGGACGTCGAGCTTGTCTCCAAGTATGCGGACATCCTGCAGATCGGCACTCGGAATATGACCAACTTCTCGCTGCTGCAGGAGGTTGGCGTGTCTGGCAAACCGGTCATGCTAAAACGCGGCATGTCGTCGACAATCGAGGAGTGGCTGCAGGCCGCCGAGTACATTGCCAATCGCGGCAACTACAACATCATTCTTTGCGAGCGCGGAGTGCGAACGTTCGAGACGTTTACCCGCAATACATTCGATGTTGCCGCCATACCGGCTGTTCAGGGCTTGTCTCACTTGCCCGTAGTGGCTGACCCGAGCCACGCAACAGGCAAGTATGTTCTCGTTCCGCCCACCTCCAAAGCTGCAGTGGCGGCTGGCGCTGACGGCCTGATGGTGGAGGTGCATCCACACCCGGAGAAGGCCATGAAGGATGGTGCGCAGTCTCTGACTCCCGACAACTTTGCAGCGATGATGAAGGATCTCAACGCTGTAGCTAGAGCCGTCGGCAGATACATCTGATGATCGACGAACCCGATATCAGGATATTTGACACAGTAGCCATCGTCGGAGTAGGTCTTATTGGCGGTTCGCTTGGTATGGCCGCGAAGAGCAGGGGCCTCGCACGCCGGGTCATTGGTATTGGCCGGGATGAGCGAAAGCTCAATCGCGCCGTGGAACTCGGGGCAATCGACTCGCTGTGCACCAGCGTAGAGGATGGAGCCGCATCCGCTGATCTGGTGATTATCTGCACTCCCGTTACTCTCATCGCGCCAACTCTTCGGCGTATGCTCGACAGCCTCCGACAGGACGTCATCGTGACTGATGTCGGAAGCACCAAGTGCGAGGTGATGGAACAGGCTGCAGCCGTTCTAGGCAGTGACCGGCAGTTCATCGGCGGTCATCCCATGGCCGGTTCCGAGCAGGCCGGTGTGGAGAACGCTGTGGCCAATCTGTTTGCCGGCCGAACCTACGTGCTGACGCCATCGTCGTCAACCAGCCAGGAGAGTTTGGACAGACTCTCCAGATTTGTGGAGTCAATGGGTGCAGTGGTCGAGATTATGGATCCGCGGAACCACGACAGGACAGTTGCGATCATCAGCCACTTGCCACACGTAATCTCCGCTGCACTGCTCCAGCAGACCGGAGCCGCTCGCGATGACGGGGCCAATGTTGACCGACTTGCTGCCGGGAGCTTCCGCGACCTGACCCGCATATCGGACAGCCCGCCCGAGATATGGCGCGACATCTGCCTGACCAATGCGGATCAGATAGTGAACGCCATCGCAGGTTTCGAGCATTGGATTGCCGAATTCAAGCATGCGCTTATGGAATGCGATGAGTCGGCTATACTACGCTTCTTTGAGCAGGCCAGAGCTGTCCGAGCGGCAGGAACTTGGACCAGAAGGTGAACAAGCCGGTCGTCGCAATAGACGGACCCGCGGGGGTGGGCAAGAGCACGGTTGCGCGCCTCGTCGCGGTGAAGCTCGGGTATGCTTATGTTGACACGGGAGCTATGTATCGCTCGGTTGCCCTCAAGGCCGTTCGCGCGGGCATTCGAGCTGAGGATAGCTCGGCGATTGCGCGCCTCGCGGACTTGAAGTTCGTCTTTGAGACGGTAGACGGATCGCAGAGGGTGTTTGCGGATGGGGAAGATGTCACTGAGGCCATAAGAACGCAGGAGGTGACAGCACTGGTGTCGCCGATAAGCTCGATTCCAGAGGTGCGCGCGAAGTTGGTCGCGGCGCAGCGGGCGATGGGCGGAGACGGTGCGGTGGTGATGGAAGGCAGGGACATCGGGACGGTCGTGTTCCCGGAGGCCCGGGTCAAGGTGTTTCTTACAGCGTCTCCCGAGGCCCGCGCCAGACGCCGAACGCTGGAGCTGCGCGCGAAAGGCATAGCAGCCGACGAGCAGACGATAGCCGATGAGATTCGCCAGCGGGACGCCAGAGACTCGTCCAGAGAGCACTCCCCACTGATGGCTGCGCCTGACGCGGTGCTGATCGACACCGATGACAAGAACATCGATCAGGTAGTTGCAGAGGTGCTCGCCATACACGATGCGAAGACTGGCGGTGTCCGATGAGCACTGTAGCGTACTGGATCGGAGCCACTGCCTCATATGTAGCCTGCAGAGTCTTCGGTCGGGCCAGGTTCGTTGGGATCGAAAACATCCCAAGTTCGGGGGGCGCAATGCTTTGTGCCAATCACGTTAGTTACATGGATCCACCGGCGGTTGGCGGCGGATCGCCCAGGCAGGTACACTTCATGGCCAAGTCTGAGCTTTTCAGAATACCTGTGCTGGGGCCACTAATAGCTGCTGCGGGCGCTTTTCCGGTCAAGCGAGGAAGTGCGGACCGCGCCGCTCTAAGAAAAGCGATCGAATACCTTCAGAATGGCGAAGTAGTGGCGATGTTTCCGGAGGGCAAACGTTCTCTGGACGGCAAACTCCAGGAGGCCGAACTGGGAGTCGGAATGATCGCGCTCCGTGCGCAGGTGCCTGTTATTCCTGTAGGTCTCGTCAACACTGAGAGACTTCTGCCGCCGCACTCCTCGTTCTTGCACTTCTCGCGGATAAAGATATGCTACGGTCCGCCCGTGGAGCTGTCCGATCTCTATGCCCAGAGTGGGCGAGAAGCTATGGAAGAATGTGGAAGGCGCATTATGTCGGCGATTGCCGCGCTTCTCGCCGAACACCGGGAGCGGCCCCTGAGCGGAGTGGAAGGGCAAAGCAGCTAAGGCTCAGCGGCTTCATAGACCACCGCATCCGCGCAGTACCTCGCCCCGTCATTCTGAGCCCAGACTACTCCTCTGTTCAAGCATATCCTGTCAATATTACCTTAATGACAGATGTCCAGCATGCCCCGTACTTATGCCTGTTTGTCACAGATACTCCGTAATAGTCGGCCGATAGTGGTGTTTTGGCACGGCACGTGCACAGAACATAGTTGGGTATCAATGTCTACCTGCCTGACAGCAGCGTGCACCAGAAACCCAGTTAGAGCGTTCCGCAATCGGCCTTGAATGGAGTCCGTCAATACAGCGCAATCGCCGCACCGGAGTGTAGCGTTCAGACATAGGTTTAGCTTATGGCCGGAGCGGGTATCTAGATGAATGGTAGCTTGAATACGAACAGGAGATCAAGGAATATGAAACTCACAACTCTTATGCTGTCTGTAGTCGTTTTGTTTGTTCTCGCGGTGGCCCCTTCCTACGCGTTTCAGGGAACGTTGGCGTGGATGGACGGGCCTTCCTCGCAGATTACCGCCTACGGAGATTGGGCTGCTCCCACCACGTCTATCACCTGGGATGTCACCAACTACGGCTCCCACTGGCTGTACACCTATTCGCTCAACGTGACGCGTAAAGACATTAGTCACTTCATCATCGAAACGTCGGGAAGTGAAGAGAAACCAATCGTTATCGAGGGGCCTGGTGTGGTGAACCCGGATATCTGGGACATCGCGGGATCCGGCGGAGCCGGCGGTGCGTCCTCAGACTCGCCGCGGCATTGGTCAACTGCCCAGGGTGCCAGTAACATTTTTATGCCTGACGGCGGGATGTACGGCATCAAGTTCGAGGCAGTGAGTGATTCACGTTCCTGGACTGTGTCATTCAAGAGTAACCGTCCGCCAGTCTGGGGCGACTTCTATGCAAAGGACGGCATGGGCGTCGCTGCCTATAATGCCGGCTTTACGGGAGGCTATTTCGACGGATCAGCTGCCAATCTGGTGACGCGAGACGGCACCTATCTTGACACCCAGTTAGCCGTTCCCGACACCAGATCGGGATCCACCGTTCCTGAGCCGTCCAGCATCGCTGCACTGGTTCTTGGTCTCCCGGCACTTGCCCTTGCTGCGAGGCGCAGGCGCTAGAAGGAGACGGCTTGTCAGTAACACTGGCAGGCTGGTGAAGAGAGTCAAACGGCCCGCGGTCAGTGATCGCGGGCCTTTTGACGTCTGCAATTCGGCCGCCGATCGATACTTGCAGGAAACCGCAGGGCATATGTGTAACCCTAACATTCAGAACCTCCCCCTAACCCCCTCCGTTTCGGAGGGGGTTAGGGGGAGGTGTTCAGATAGATACTTCGCGGGCATGTGCCCCGAAGACTGTACAAACAGTGTGAAACTAGATCGGGGTATGCAGAATGAACAGAATTGCCGTACTAACCAGCGGTGGCGACGCGCCGGGTATGAATGCGTGCATAAGAAGCGTGGTCCGCTGTGGAATGGCAGCCGGACTCGAAGTCTATGGGGTCAAGCGAGGCTATGCCGGGTTAATCGACGACGACCTCGCTGTGTTGGATTCGCGTGCGGTGGGCGGTATCATCCGCTCTGGCGGCACGATGCTCATGAGCGCAAGATGTCCGGAGTTCAAGACCGATCAAGGTCTCAATAAAGCTCTTGACAATCTGCGGATGAGACACGTAGAGGGCTTGGTTGTCATAGGCGGCGATGGTTCTCTTCGAGGAGCGCAGGTGCTGGCAGCTCAGGGATTGCCGGTCGTGGGAGTGCCGGCATCAATAGATAACGACATCGCCTGTACAGAGATGGCAATCGGTGTCGATACAGCGCTCAACACAATCCTCGACGCTATGGATAAGATAAAGGATACCGCCAGCGCACACCAACGCGCATTCATAATTGAAGTGATGGGTCGCGAGCACGGCTATCTGGCTCTGATGGCCGGAGTGGCTGGCGGAGCCGAGATACTGATACTGCCTCGCACGCAGATAGACAGGAACGCGATTGTTACCGAAGTGCAGTCCGCGTTCCGGAGAGGCAAACCGCACTTCATTATCGTTGCGGCTGAAGGCGCGTCCACGCCTGAGACGGATGTAACCCAACTGCTGTCCGGCTATATCGCCGAATCCGGACACGAACCACGCTCGACCGTTTTGGGACATGTTCAGCGAGGCGGGTCTCCTACCTGTTACGACCGAATGCTCGGCACTCGGTACGGCGCAGCCGCAGTGGAAAACCTGCTGGCCGGCAACACCGCTATCATGATAGGCATAGAGAGTGGTAGAATGGTGGCGACCCCTTTGGACGAGGTGCTGTCTTCGGAAGCCCATCTCGATCCGGAGATTCTCAAACTCGCAGGCCCTCTGGCGCTGTAGATGATGACTGCGGCGAGCCGGGCCTTGCCGTGCATACTTCGCGAAGGTGTGCCCGAGGCCCAACTGATGACGTTATTATCGAAAGGAATGATATGGCAACAACACCTAGCCCCGGAAACAGTATAAACCTCAGACTCAGATATCCCAATGTCACTGGCGCTCTTTCCAAGCTGGCCAAGGCCATCTCCGACGCAGGCGGCAGCATCGGTTCAATCGAAGTGATCGATTCCGACCGGACTCACATTACACGCGACATCGTTGTGGACACGACCGGAGAGCAGCAGGCCCAGTACATACTCGACGCGGTGCAGGCTGTGCCCCTTGTGCAGGTGTTGGAGTACTATGACCGCACGTTTAGACTGCACGAAGGCGGCAAACTGGAGGTCATCTCCAAGACCCGCCTAACTGACTACGTCGACCTGTCAATGGCATATACACCTGGGGTGGCGCGTGTCTGTACCGCGATTCAGAAAGACCCTTCGCTCGCACGTGAATACACCATCCGCAGGAACACGGTTGGGATAGTGACCGACGGAACAGCGGTGCTCGGGCTTGGAGACATCGGAGCGTTAGCATCGCTTCCGGTGATGGAAGGCAAGGCAGTCCTGTTCAAGGAATTTGGAGGGGTCAACGCGTTCCCGGTATGTATTGATACGAAAGACCCCGAAGTCCTGCTGGAATGTGCAAGGGCGACAGCAGTGCAGTACGGCGGCATCAACCTCGAGGACATCGCTGCGCCTGTGTGCTTTGATATCGAGCGTAGGCTGACCCAGGCGGTCGACATTCCGGTCTTTCACGACGACCAGCACGGAACCGCCGTGGTTGTCGGGGCGGCGTTCGTTAACGCCGTTAAGGTGACGGGCAAGAATCCGTCAGAGATGCGGGCGGTGGTCTGCGGGGCAGGGGCAGCGGGGGTTGCCTGCTCGAGGGCGCTGCTTGACCTGGGTATTGGCGACATTGTGGTGTGTGACAGGGGCGGGGCGATATATCGTGGCCGCGAGAGACTCACCAGCGCCAAGAGCTGGCTGGCCGATTGCACAAACAAAGACAACATCCAGGGCTCTCCCGCCGATGTTCTAAGAGGCGCCGACCTGTTCCTGGGACTATCAGGTCCCAATATACTCACTGGAGAAGACATTCGCCGGATGGCCGCGGAGCCCATAGTGTTCGCACTGAGCAACCCGACCCCTGAGGTTCCTCCTGAGGAGGTGGCCGGATACGCTTCGGTTATTGCCACGGGCAGAAGCGACTACGCCAATCAGATTAACAACGTGCTTTGTTTCCCAGGCTTGTTCAGGGGTCTGCTGGAGAGCGGCGTTAAGAGGGTTACCAGGGAGATGCTCACTTCGGCAGCGCGGGCAATCGCGTCGGTCATAGGTGAAGACGAACTCAGGCCGGACTACATCATTCCGAGTCCGTTCAATGAGCTGGTTTCCCAGGCTGTGTCGGGGGTCGTGATGGACGTTGCGGCTGATCCGTCAGTTTCGCGGACACCGATCTACTTTGAGTTCTAGGAAAGTCGGGGTGGATATGAGGATGCTTGCCGAGTTTGCTGCCGTTTGCGTGATGCTGTCTGTTGTCTGCGGCCTGGCCTGGGCGGCTGTCCCGCTTGCTGACCTGCCTGAGGCCGAAAGGCAGATCGCTAACGATGTCGACCCCTGGGGGCTTGCTTTCGCTGATCAGGTTACGCGGTTCAAGAGTGCCTACGCTCAGGCTTCTGGGACGGGCCCGGCCGAATACGTGCTTGGTTACGAGACAGGGCTTACCAAGGTTTTCCGGAACAAGTACTGGTTCCGGGGAAAGCTGGGATCGGAGGCTGGTCTTGTTTGCGCAGGCAACGAACACGAGAACCTGCAGATTGCGGTCATCCCCGACATGGGAAAATCGCTTAGAGGCGTGACGCTTGCAGTCGGCGATCTGGTCGGGCCCAAGTCATCAATTCCGGCTGACTCCATCAAAATCTACCGGGTGGGCTACGTCAAGACTCACGCATCCGCCTACCCGGTGGCACACGTCGGATACTGGCCCGATCCTCTGCTTCCCAACTCTTCTATTGACGTCTCCGGCACCGACCTGGGTCTGTTCTGGCTGGATGTCCATGTGCCTGCACATACTCCCGCCGGGATGTACAAGGGCGTTGCGACTGTCGCCTGCACCGGACTGGACAAACGCGAGCTTGCCTTGAACGTGCAGGTGCTGCCGTTCTCCTTGCCCAAACGGGTGCAGATGCCCATGTCAGTCTGGGTTCAGAAGTCGAATCCCTGGGGACCGATGATGGACGGTGAATTCAAGGCCTTGTGTATGGAATACCTGGATCACGGCATCGATCCGGTGAGTTCGTGGAGCGCTCTGACTGACCCCGACAAGCCGGAAACCGGCGATGAGCATATGCGGGACTTTCTTGCGGCTGGCCAGATGTTCTTTGATGTACCCAGGGCCTGGTTGGAGAAACCGGATCTGATGAAGCACCTGCGAGACATGAAGTGGATGGACAAGGCCATAGTCTACGGCGCGATGGATGAGCCGCCGACCGAGGCATTCGAGGCTACAGTAGTGCCGGACACGGAGAGAATCCGCAAGATGGCGCCCGCACCTCGCGTATACCTTGCGTCAGGCTTTCACAATGGAATCGACCGAGGCCTGGATATATGGATGACGGATCTCTCCACTGACAACGGCATTGAGTTCGCTGCGGCAAACCGCGGCAATGCGGAGTTGTGGAGCTACTACTGCCATCTGCCGATCAATGTGGACTTCCACCAGCCGATGGTTGACGCGCCCAACATGCTCATAGACAACCCTGCCATTGAGCACAGGCTGGCTTACTGGATCGCCTGGAAATACGGCATCAAGGGAATGTTTGTCTGGGCGGGCAACCACGAATGGTTTGGGGAGGACAAGCCGGACTGGGCAGACCACGAGTGGCTGCTTAAGACCCCTGCGCAGAAGTTGACCTATCCTTACGCTGGACTGCACAACGGAAACGGCTTCCTCATCTATCCGGGCCCGCACCCCAGCGTCCGTATGAAAGTGTTGCGGGATGGCATAGAGGACTACGGATACCTGCAACTCCTGCGGGACAACCTCAAACGCCTCACGACGAAAGACCGCGCCGAAGCCAGAGGCATTCTGGCCGTGCCACAGAGTGTTATCATGAACCCACACTACTTCAGCCGGAATCCTCAGGACATGCTGAGCGTACGATCTCGCGCCAGCGCTCTGCTTGTGAAGGCTTTCGCCGTGCCACCTTCTGACGACCATGAGATGATGGATCACTAGCTCGCACTACTACGCAACAAGCGCCTGATGGGTCGCAGTGAATATCCGGCAGCTTGACTTAGGGCCAGGGTTACATCGTGCCCCATCCGGTGACACGATGACAAAGGTGGGGCACAATCCCATAATCGTGGATGATCGCTGATGCAAAGCCATACCTTGTGGGCACGGCTTGAGCTTGCGCTACTTACTTAGTCTACTTGACGTAACCTCATGCGTGTCGCTAAACTAGACTATGGGCTGGGGCAAACAGACGCATACTGTGATTGTGATTTGACTACTTCACGGTTACAACTTTTGCGAGAAACCAATTTGTACGTGCAACCAGGAGATTCTTATGAGCCTGCTACCGTTCGGAAATCGTGACATCCGCATTGCCATGCTTGGTATGGTGGACGGCAACGGCCATCCATATTCGTGGAGCGCCATGTTCAATGGCTATGACCGAGAAGTTATGGCGGATTGCCCTTTCGCGGGAATCCCGGCTTATCTGAACAAGGAGCCGGAGTCGAGTTTTGGCATAGCGGGTGCCCACGTGACCCACGTGTGGACAGACGACCCCGCTGACGCTCTCGGCGTGTCCAAGGCCTCGCTCGTGCCGCACGTTGTCGAGCGTGCTGAAGATGTTATCGGCGAGGTGGACGCTGTGATTGTGGCGACTGACAAAGGACACGAACACGTAGCCCGTTGCCGGCCGTTCGTCGAAGCTGGCTTGCCGGTCTTTGTTGACAAGCCGCTGGTGGACAATGAAGAAGACCTGAAGACGTTCGTCGGCTGGGTTCGGGACGGCGCGGCGATTATGTCGTCGAGTTGTATGCGCTACTGCAAAGAATATGCGCCGTACCGGATGTCCACAAACGATCTCGGGGAGTTGCGGTTTGTGGGTGTGACCACTCCGAAAACGTGGGAGCGCTACGGCATACACGCGCTTGAGGGGATCTACCCAATCCTCGGGCCGGGGTTCATCTCGGCACGCAACACCGGGACGTTGACCCGGAACGTTGTTCACCTCACCCACGAACGCGGCGCGGACGCAGTCGTCGTCGCCACGAGCGATATGTACGGCGCTTTTGCCTGTCTGCAAATATGCGGCACGGCCGGCTACGCCCAGACTGCGCTGAGCGACACATTCTATTCGTTTAAGGCGCAGTTGGTGGCGTTCGTGGATTTCCTTCGCACGGGCGTTCGGCCGTTTCCTTTCGAGGAGACTGTGGAACTGATGAAGATAGTGATTGCCGGCATTCGCAGTCGGGAGCAGGGTGGATGTGAGATCAACCTTGCAGACATCCGGACCGACTGATGAGATAGGGTATTTCGGAAGCAATCTGTTGCGGCATCCCGGATCCACCTAACCTCCCCCTAACCCCCTCCGAAACGGAGGGGGGAGGGGGAGGTGTTCCGGCGCTGTGGGGTACTCGGCAGGCCAAAGTAGCGGATATACTAGAAAGCCGACCGGAGGCTACGAATGGACGTGAGACATCTTCTCGAGGCAAGACGCAGCGATATCTTGCGGATTGCTGCGGCTCATCGTGTGTCTAACTTGAGGGTTTTTGGATCTGTCGCCCGTGGTGAGTGCGATGATGAAAGCGATATCGATTTTCTTGTTGAACTGGGGCCGGGATGCGGCCTGTTGGAGCACGCTGCCTTGGTTCGCGAGCTTCAGGAGTTGCTGGGGCGCAAAGTGGACATTGTAAGTGACAGGGGGCTTCGCGAGAGAATCAGAGATCGCGTTCTGCGTGAGGCGGTGCCCTTGTGAGAGACGATCGCGACAAGCTCTTGGATATGCTGGAGGCAATCGAGAAGATCGAGGAGCGCACGGGAGGCGGTAAGGACGCATTCCGGCGCGATGAGATGATTCAAGTGTGGGTCCTCTATCACGTGCAGGTGATTGGGGAAGCTGCCAGCAGGATATCGGCGGAGTTGCGAATCGAAACAAGCACGTGCCGTGGGCGGACATTGTGTCGATGCGAAATGTGGTCGTGCATCACTACTTTGGCGTTGATATGGATCAAATATGGGATGCGGTGACCAATGATCTGCCCTCCCTGAAGACCTGGGCAATGCAGATGCTTGAGGATGCGTAAAGCCCAGATACACCGAACGAGATTTCGGCTTGTGCTGTGCTGTCAGGACAGAGACAACCTGGCACATTAATATCGAAGATAACGACTTGAGGAGACAAAAATGAGTATTCTGGACAGGTTTTCGCTGAAGGGGAAGGTTGTGCTGATAACTGGGGGGGCTGGATTGTACGGACGCCAGATCGTGCGCGCCTGCGCCGAGGCCGGCGCCAGAACCTACATGGCCTCCCGGAACCTGGAATCTCTGGAGAAAGTCGCCCAGGAGCATCGCGAACTTGGTCAGGATGTTCGGGCTTTGCGGATGGATCAGGGCGAGGAAGCGTCGATTCTGGCTGCCAGGGATGCGATAGTTGGGGAGAGCGGTCATATCGACGTTCTGGTGAACAACGCAGTCGCCAGGCCGGTGAAGAAAGGCTACTTCGACGACGCCGCAGCAATTGATGAAAGCATGAGGATTAACGGCACCGGTGTGATTATTGTCACACGTGTCATGGGTGAAATCATGAGCGACGGAGGGTCGATCATCAACATCGGATCCATAATGGGTCTGATCGGGCTGGAACCGCTAAACTACCGAGGCACGGACATGAGTGGCTGGTATCCGGACTACTTCTTCCACAAAGGCGGGATGGCGAACCTGACACGTTTCCTTGCGAGTTACTATGGGCCTCGCGGCATTCGCTGCAACTGTGTTCACCCCGGCGGGCTGCAGACTCCGGATCATCCTGAGGCGTTCGTGCACAACTACAGCGAACGCACCTGCCTCGGACGTATGGCCAACGATACGGACCTCGAGGGAATGATTGTTTTCCTTGCGTCGGATGCTTCCGTCTACGTGACCGGCGCCAACATCCCTCTGGACGGGGGGTACACAGCCAAGTGAGCAGAGGAGACTGTTCCACGAAGAAGCGAGTTCTGATTGTCGGCACCGGTGGCATCGGCAAGCGTCACGTCCGCGGGTTTCTGAAGACCGGGAGAGCGTCCCTGTCAGTGGTTGAGCCGGTATCCGACCGCCTCAAGGACGTGCTGGATAGCTACTCCATCGAAAAGGGTTACGCGGATTTGTCCGAAGTCGACTTCTCCACGGTTGACCTTGCCGTTATCTGCACACCGGCGAATGTTCACATCCCCCTGGCTCAACAGATCGCGGACCGTGGCGTGCCATTCCTGCTGGAGAAGCCGCTCTCCGTCAGTCTCGAGGGAGTCGACAGACTGATCCAGACAGTAGCCGAAAAACACATTACGGCACGGGTAGCATATGTGCGCCGCAGTTCGTACGAACTGATCGCTATGCACGAGCATGTTCAGAGCGGAAAGATTGGCAATCTGCGGACGTGCTATATGAACGCCTCACAGGAGTTCCCGAAGTACCGGCCCGACTACCGCGAGACCTACTACGCGCGCGAGGCGATGGGCGGCGGTGCGATTCTGGACGGGGCCAGCCATTTCTTGGACGTGCTGGTCTGGTTCTTTGGGCGGCCCACCGAGGTTGCGGCTATGTACGACCGTCTCGAACTGACCGGGGTTGAGTGCGAGGATTCGTGCCTGATTTCGGTGCGTTTTGAATGTGGGGGTATGGCCCAGATCACGATGAACCAGTTCCAGAAGCCCAACGTTGCCACCATTGAGTTGATCGGCACTCAGGGGAACCTGCTGATGGAACATAGCAGGGTGAAATTTGCCGCGGACGATTCGGGGCAGTGGGAGACTCACGACTACATGGAGGGCATGACGCCGCTCGAGGCTCACGAGAATCGCTTCCGGATGCAGGCCGACATGATGCTCGATACGATCGAGGGCCGACCCGATCACCTCAGCACGTTGGAAGACGCCAGGTTGAGTCTTCTGATGGCTTTGGCTGCCAAGGAATCCTACAAGACAAAACGAATCGTTGCAATCTGAACTTCAATAGCGTGATGGGGCGCCCCTGAATCAAGTTCAGGGGTGCCCCATAAGCAAATCCTGAGCGAGTTACAAGGAGTCTTACTATGCAATTCTCAATGCGTCCAAGCCGCGTTCTGCGGAAACTCAGGGACGGCGAAATCGTCAACTGTTTTAAGCTCAATCTGCCGGATATTCGCGCCGTCCAGATTGCCGCAAGTTTCGGATTTGACTGCCTGTGGAACTGCACGGAGCACGTCCCAAACGACCTCAGCGCTATCGAGGCTCAGGTCGCGGCGGCCAAGGCATACGACGTGGACATAATGTGCCGGGTCAGGCGCGGCAGCTACAGTGACTACATTCTGCCGCTGGAACTCGATGCCGCGGGGATAATGGTCCCTCACATTATGAGTCTCGACGACGCTAAGAACGTCATTCGGATGTGTCGTTTCCACCCTATCGGACGACGCGCGGCTGACGGCGGCAACACTGACGCGATGTACTGTAACGTGCCTTTCGCCCAGTACGTTGAGCAGGCGAACCGGGAGCGGTTTATAGTCCTCCAGATTGAGGATCCCGAGCCTTTGGATCAGCTAGACGCTATTTGCGAACTCGATGGGTTCGACGTGCTGTTGTTTGGCCCTGGAGATTTCAGTTGTGCGATAGGTTGTCCCGGCCAGATGGATCATCCGCTCATTACGGAGACGCGCGAGCGCGTAGTGAAAGTTGCCCGTGCTCACGGCAAGTTCGCTGCGGCTGTTGGCACCCTGGCCAACCGGCAGCAGTTGATCGATATGGGCTATCAGTTCATAAATGTCGGCGCCGATGTGGTCGGTCTTAGCAACTACTGTCGCGACATTGCTGCCGGATGTGGCATAGACACCGCTGACTCACTGGCCGGCTACTACGGTGGTAAGCGCGAATAGCCCAAACCTCCCCCTAACCCCCTCCGAAACGGAGGGGGGATAATCGCTCCCTCCCCTGGTAGGGGAGGGTTGGGGAGAGGTCTCCTGGGAGTGTTTCCTATGCTTCGGGACAATCGTCCCGAAGCATAGACAATCGTCCCGAAGCATAGGCGAAGTTGAAGGAGTAAAGCAGATGCGTGTTGTAGCGCGAGGGATAGCAATAGCGAGCGAACCGGGCACGGACCGGCAGAGCTGCGCGTTTCCGCAGATTGAGGTGCTGCCGGGCGGGCGCTGGCTCGCTTCCTGCCGAGCGGCTTGTACAAAGGGTGGCAATGACGGCGAACAAGCCCTTATGTCCACATCGGATGATGAAGGCAAGACCTGGAGCCCCGCGGTGTCGCCATTCACGCCTCCAGTGCTGGACGGCAAGCCCGGCCGCTTTCGTTCATTGGGGCTGACGGCTCTTGGAGGCGCGCGTGTGCTAGCCACACTATACTGGGTTGACGATTCGGATCCGTCGCTGCCGTTTTTCAACGAGGAGACCGAGGGTATTCTCGACTCGCGGATCATGTATGCTCAGTCCGACGATGCCGGCCAGACTTGGACTGCTCCGGCGCTGATGGACACCTCTCCGTTCAATGTTCCAGTCGCGATTACCGGCCCTGTGCGCGTCTTTCCGGACGGCGAACGAATGTGTCACTTCGAGACCAACAAGACATACTACGGCACTGAGAAATGGGTGCATTCGTCGGTGATGATGTTTTCAGAGGACGAAGGTCGGACTTGGCCCCGTTATTCAGTAGTAACTCGGCACCCTGACGTATTCTACTGGGATCAGCGCCCGCAGATTCTCCCTGACGGCCGCATATTCGATCTCTTTTGGACCTATGACAACGAGGCGGCGAAGTATCTGAACATCCACGCGATTTCCTCGTCCGACCGCGGCCGGACCTGGACCGGCTTGTGGGATACCGGAGTGCCAGGACAACCGGCCCCTGCCGTCGCGCTGCCTGACGGACGGCTCGCGATGGTGTACGTCGATCGCGAAGGGCCCACTGCCATCCGCTGCCGGGTCAGCTCCGATCAGGGGCGTACGTGGCCCGATGGCTCACTCACCACGATCTACGAAAGCCAGCAGCCGACGCAGACGGTCAGCAAGGATGGCATGGCCGATGCGTGGTCGGAGATGGGCAAGTTCTCCGTCGGTCTTCCAGCCACGTCAGCTCTTGGGGATGGCGATGTGCTGGTTCTCTACTATGCCGGGCCGGAAACTGACCGCACTAACATAGAGTGGGTGCGGCTGTCGGATGACTAATGAACTGGATGGGGCGCCCCTGGACCAAGTTCAGGGCCAGAACGCGGCCCATCTGGATCTATCGGAGGCAAACCCGTGACGTCACGTGAGCGCATTCTTGCTATATATCAGGGAGAAGTTCCCGACCAGGTTCCGTTCATGCTGGACCTCTCACACTGGTTCTACCACAGGCACCACCTGCCGTGGGACCTGAGCCAGGCCTACGACACGCCCGAGTATGACCTGATCAATGAGCATCGCCGGCTTGGTGTAGGTTTCTACATGCCAAACCTCGGGTCGTTCTACTCTGCGGCGTACGGCGAGGATGTTCAGGCGGAGACGGTCAAGGTCACGCGTGACGGACAGCCGGAGATCATCTGGCGGTATCACACCGCTGAGGGCAGCATCGAGCGGCGCAGGATATGGGAGGA
>CAYSLA010000006.1:35318-46234 GCA_964431685.1 uncultured bacterium
TGGACCTGATTGATCTTCTTGCCGCATCACCCGCCGAGATTATCATCATGGGAGACAACTTCTCAAGCGACATTCAGTCTCCGAGCTTCTTCGCCGAATGGTCGCGGGACTACTACGCCGAGGCCATCCGGCGCCTTCATGCAGCCGGAAAGTACGTGGCCGTGCATATCGACGGACGCCTGCAGGGAGCGCTGAGGATGTTTGCCGAGATCGGAACCGACTGCGCAGACGCTGTCACCCCCAAGCCAATGGGTGATCTGACTGCCCAGGAGTGCCGCGCTGAAGTCGGGGACGAGCTCATCCTCTCCGGAGGCGTTTCGCCCGATCTGTGGCTGCCTAATGCGAGTATCGACAGATTCAAGGATGCCGTCCGAGCCTGGCTGCAACTCAAGGCAGTCAGTACCAGGTTGATTGCCAACGCCGGTGACCAGGTTCCGCCGGGCGCTGATGAAGAACGGATCGAGATCATGCGTGATATTGTGCAGATGGAGGGTTGTCACTAAGGCTATGATGAACGCAAATGGTACCTGGACGGTGCTTTCAAACCCCGAGATCGAACAGATTCGTGAGGCCGCGTATTCTTACGTCGAGCGCTCGGGGTTTGTAGTACAGCACAAAGGACTGCTTGCCAAGGCGAATGCCAGGGGAGCGTCCGTCGACGAGGCCAGTGGCAGGGTGCGCGTGTCGCGGGCACTGTGTGCGGAGCTTATGGCACAGGTGCCGAGCAGGTATACTATCAGGAATATGCTTGGGGAAACCTGGGAGATTGGCGGCGGGGCTCCCCACGGGATGGCGATCGTTACTGACCCCTGGATTATCGACTACGACACCAAGTCGCCTCGCCGCCCTTGCCTGGAAGACCTGCGCCGCCACACGATAATCGCTGATCAATCGGAACACCTCCCCCTTCCCCCTCCGTTTCGGAGGGGGTTAGGGGGAGGTCTGGAAGGAGTGGCCGGCGTCAGCCGGATGGACTTCCCGGTAACGGATGTTGAAGGGCCGACCTCCAGCCTGCGCGCTCTCGAAGCGCATCTGCTGGAGTCTACCAGGCACTACCAGATAATGGCGGCCGATCTGGAGAGCTTCGATATGTGGCGTGATATTCTCCGCCTCTTGAGCCGGGGCGGGTGTATCAGCGGTCTTGCGAGCGCGGGCATTGCCGTGCAGTCTCCGCTTATGCTAAACGAGCTCAACGGTGATCTGCTTCTTCGGGCGATAGAGGAAGGTTTTGCGGTGGTGCCGACCATCTGCCCGATGGCCGGTTCCACCGCTCCCTATTCGCTGATAGGAACGCTGCTTGCCTCGCACGTCGAGAATCTGATGATGGCTTTGCTTGCCCAGGTAGTCCGGCCCGGCAGTGTCGTGCAGTACGCCGCCGGCCTTTCCGTAACCGACATGAGTAGCGGAAACGATCTTTACTACACGATGGACAAGGTTCTGTGGAAGATCGCTTCGGTGCAACTTAGCAAGGCAGAGCGCATGCCGGTGATGGCTGAGTGCGGCGGGACGCTTGTCTGGCGATACGACCAGCAGAGCGGAGCGGAGGGAATGCTTTTCATGCTTGCCGCTCTCTCGTCGGGCGCAGATATGCTGACAGGCTTTGGTTCCTGCCACAACGCGGTCGGAATGTCCGCGGAGATGATGGTCATCCACAACGCATACCTGAACGCTGCCAAACATCTGGTCAGAGGCATCCACCCTGTCATTTCGACCGAAGGGAGAAATCCCCTACAGAAAGCCGTTGAGTCACTGGAGCGGGTCGGCCCGGGCGGCCAGTTCCTCGACGACGATCTCACCATCGAACTTCTACGGTCGGACGAGTTCTTCCGTGACCCGATCTTTGACTTCAGCGGCGGGCTGGGCGACAGCGTGTCGATGCTTGAGCGCGCGCACGAGCGAGCCGGGCAGCTGGTGGCCGACCACAAGAATCGTGTTCCGCACGACATCCGGGAGAATCTACAAAGGTACTTCAGCGATATTTACAGGAGGGTAGAGAGTTGAAAATGTGGAGCGTTTGCGAGGCTGACGCGCAGCCAGCCGAGATACTGGGACGCAGCTTGCCGTCGGCCATTATGGACATGCACGCCCATTTGTACCGGACGGACACACTGTCGGTCCCGGCAGGCAGTTTCTTCAGCAAGGGTCCAGATGAGGTAGACGTGTCGGTCTGGCGGGAGAATCTGGGGCGTCTAGTTGGGCAAGAGCGTCTATCTGGCGCACTGTTCCTGCCGGTGCCATTTGTGCCGCGAGAGCGGATCGACGAAGTGAACGCGTGGATTATGGGGGTTGTCGACGGGTTGCCGCAGTGCAAGACCCTCGCATTGGTGGCGCCTGGTATGGATCGCAGTCAGGTGGAGCCGCTGGTCTCGCACCCCGGCTTTGCGGGTTTCAAGCCCTATCACACTTACTCAACGTCCCAGCCAACGTTCGACTCGCCGCCGGGTGACTACGTGCCGGAATGGGCGTGGGAGATGGCACAAGAGCATAGCCTGATAATCACACTGCACCTGGTGCGGTCAGGCGCAATGGCGGATCCCGACAATATCAGTTACTTGCAGACCCACTGCCGCAAGTATCCCGGGGCTAGAGTAGTGCTGGCGCACGCGGGCCGCTCCTTCCACGGGCCAAACGCGGGGGCAGGCTCGGCAGCTCTGTGCGGCCTGCCAAATCTGTATTTCGACCTCTCAGCGATCTGCGAAGCTGAGCCTCTGATGGCGCTTATCGATGCGTTCGGGCCTCGCAAGCTGATGTGGGGCAGTGATTTTCCGGTGTCGCAAGACCGCAGTCGCGCCGTGACGGTCGGCGACGGATTCTACTGGCTGGGCCAGGCGGCCTTGGATGCCGAGAAAGGCAATGTGCCCTGTTCGTTGTGGCCGGTTGGCTTGGAGAGCATGCGTGCGTTGCTGGCTGCTGCTGAGCATGTGGGATTGGACAAGGCGGACCTCGAGGACGTGTTCTGCCGCAACGCCCAGAGACTTCTCGGATTCCTGCCCGAATTCGAAGACGGTGTGCAGGCTCTATACAGGCGGGCCAAAGAACGAATCCCTGGCGGCACGCAGTTGCTGAGCAAACGCCCTGAGATGCTGGCTCCCGACCAGTGGCCGGCTTATTTTCGCGAGGCTCGCGGCTGTGAGACCTGGGACACAGACGGCAGGCACTACTTCGACATGTCCACAAATGGCATCGGAGCCTGCCTGCTGGGATTCCGCGATCCGGACGTAACTCGCGCTGTCAAGAGGCGTATCACACTGGGAAGCATGTGCACGCTCAACGCACCGGAGGAAGTCGAGCTGGCGGATCTTCTGTGTGAAATCCACCCGTGGGCCGATCAGGTGCGCTATGCGAGAGCCGGCGGTGAGGAGTGCGCGATAGCTGTGCGCATAGCGCGTGCCACAACCGATCGTTCGATAGTGGCCATCTGTGGTTACAGCGGCTGGCAGGACTGGTATCTCGCGGCTAACTTGGGCGAGAGCGACGCTTTGCGGGGTCATCTTCTATCCGGGCTAAACCCCCTTGGAGTGCCGCGCGAGCTGCGCGGCACGGCGGTCACTTTTGCAACGAACGACCGCGAGGCCTTCCAGTCGATAATCGACACCTATGGCGACCGGTTGGCCGCGGTGGTAATGGAACCGTGCCGAGTCGCTGACCCCGAACCGGGGTTTCTTGAGTTCGTAAGAGACGGAGCGCATCGGGTTGGCGCGCTGCTGATCTTTGATGAAGTCTCGGTCGGGTGGCGTCTGCACCTGGGCGGTGCGCATCTCAAGTTTGGCGTCTTCCCCGATATCGCTGTGTTCGCTAAGGCGATGGGCAACGGTCACCCAATGGCCGCTGTAATCGGCACCCGGCAGGCAATGGCTGGAGCGCACGAGTCATTTATCAGCAGCACTTACTGGACCGAGAGCGTCGGGCCAGTTGCCGCGCTCGCGACGATCCGCAAGATGCAGACAATCGACGTGCCGGCACACGTTGCCCGCATTGGCTCTCGTGTGCAGCGTCTCTGGGAGAACCACGGCCGGGCCCACGCGCTGCCTGTGCACGTCGGCGGATACCCCTGCATCGGTCATTTCAGTTTCGATCACCCTCAGTCGAGCGCGCTTCGCACTCTGTATACGCAGTTGATGCTTGATCGCGGTTTCCTGGCGGGCGCCGGATTCTATCCTACACTGGCGCATACTGACGAGATCGTGGATCGCTACGGCGAGGCCATCGACGCTGTGTTCGGCGAGATTGCGCGCACCTTGGAATCGGGCGATGACGTATCATCACGCCTGCGCGGCCCCGTAGCCCACAGCGGATTCCAGCGGCTGACGGGGTAGTTGGAAGATTCCGACGTCGGGATGCTCGTCAGTAGGGGAGCACTTCGAAGTGCTCCCTTACGAGGATGGCCCTGTTGCGCTCAGGGCGGCGAGGCAGCCAGGTCTGGCAGGGCTGCAGGCAGCACAGTCTGTGGCAGGGTGAGCATCGTTGTCAGAGGCCGGAGAAGACGGCAGGGAGGAATGGTCTATGACCAGGAGAACTCAGACCTGTGTCATTCCGAGCAGCGTGAGGAATCTCAACTGGAGATTTCTCCCTGCGGTCGAAATGACGTGTTATGTGAGGGCGTTTTGCTGGGTGCTGACCATATCGGCGCTGGCACTGTCAGCCGCCTCTGGCCAGTCGGGCACTTATGACTGGGCTGGCGCGCGCAGTCTGGGTTCATACCAGGGGATCAAGAGGGCGTTCGTCTCGGTCGCCACTCCACGCAAGATGAACATCAACTGTCTGCGGATTGATATGACCACACCCGGACTGACGTTTGCCACTACGGGACGGATGGACGGATGGGTTGACGGGGTCAGTGAGGCTATGACGAAGACCACCCGGCAGTTCATCCGAGAGTCTCAATCGACCAGCAAGAAGCTGGCGGTGGCCATCAACGCGGCTCCGTGGGACCCGTTCGTCCCGGGCGATTGGAACGCGTCCCGTCCGGTCAATCTGTCGGGGCTTGCCGTCTCAGAAGGAGTGCTGGTCTCTCCGGGAGCGGGCACTCCTTCGTTTGTCGTCAGCAAGACAGGCCAGCCCAGTATGTCCAACACGAACTCGGACACCAGCATCACGGATATCCAGACTGCGGTTAGTGGATTTGGTTTTGTCCTGAACAACGGCATCCCGACTACGGGTGATACCAGCATCCATCCTCGCACGGGGATTGGGATCTCTAAGGACGGCAGATACGTATACTTGATGACCATCGACGGCAGGCAGTCCGCATCGATCGGAGCCACTACGGATGATGTTGGGTCGTGGCTGAAGTACTTCGGATCCCACACCGGAATCAACATGGACGGCGGCGGATCGACAACGATGGCGTGGTGGGACCCAAGTGTCGGAAGAGCGGATAAGACCAGGCTCCTCAACAGCCCGCGCGGGAACGGGTGGAAATGGAGTCCGTTGGCCTCAGAAAGGCACAACGGCAGCAACCTTGGAGTACACTACGCTGACAAAGAGTGAGCGCCAACGGATCAGCCGATGTCACACGCAGACATTCTGTGTGGGCAGTGTCTAATGGAGGAGCAATGGAACAGACGAATCATCTTGAGCCTGTGGATCTGATGCATCGAATCTGGCTGGGTCAGAGTGCGCTTCTCAACATGCTCGACCCTACTGCGCGTCATCTGCCCTACTGGACAGCGAACTATGCCGATGGTGACCTGGTCGGGTTCAACGAGCACGGTGACTGGGACAAGTGCCACGACGTTCCCAGAGCCATCCACGCGCTCGTGATGGCCGAAAATGTTACCGGGGACAAGTTGCCGGACGAGGTGATCAGCGATCTGTCTGACCTGCTCTTTGAGCTGTTCGACGCGGGGGACGGTCTTCCTGGGATGGTTTCATCGACGACCGGAAAACGGTTCGTTCATCTTCACAACGTTCGCGAGGTCACTCACGCGCTCGCTTCTCTGGTGAAACGCGGGGATGGACGTGCCGAGCGCCGGGCCGGCCCAATGTTTCGGGCTCTCATCACCGCGATGGACAGTGACGGCAGGTTGAACACAGACAGGCTTCCGAGTTGTTGCTTCGAGTTCGAGCCGTACTCGTCACAGCCTCATCAAGAGGGCCGGGCACTCGACGCGCTGGTGAGGTACTACCGCGTGAGCCAGGACGACACGGCCCTCGAGCTAGCTTCGCTCATCGCGAAGTTCGCCATAGAGCACTGTTTCACTCAAGAGGGAGTAGTCACCCAGGAGGCCGGTACCCACGTCCACTCGATCAACGCGATCGTGGCCGGTATGGCTGATTTTGCGCTGCTCACCAACGACGCGAGTCTTCTGCAAAGAGTGAAGCGGATCTTTGACACAGGTCTTCCCAGTTTCAACAGCAGCTTCGGCTGGTCGATGGAGTCGACGAACCGTTACGAGTTTGCGGATGGACGGATATATCGAGGTGAGTCGAACAACACAGGCGACCTGCTGCGCGTGGCACTTCACCTTGGCCGCGGCGTGTTCGCCGAGTACTTCGGCATTGCTGAGCGGATACTGCGCAGTCATCTTCTACCGTCACAGTTGATCGACGTATCGGGGATGTCCGACGACCCGGACGCGACCGACGACAGGCTTCGTAACCTCGCATCCCGCGTCAGAGGCGGCTTCGCGTTTCCCACTCCAAACGAGCTTCTCTACGATGTAAACGGACCGCTTTCAACATATGATGTTACTTCTGGGGCAGTTGATGCGCTCTGCGAATCCTGGCACTGGCTTGTGTCGGAGGACCCTCTCGGACTCAGAGTCAATATGCTGTTTGGCTGCGAGAAAGAAAGTGTTGTTGTCAAAACTGCTCTGCCGGCTGCCGGGCACGTTGACCTTGCTGTTTCAGGAATGATATCTAGTCACATTCTTGTGCGAATACCCGGATGGGTTGACAAAGAGCACGTCAAAGTGTGTTTGAACGGTGCCCAGTGCCCGAACGTGTTTGTTGGGCCCTATGTGTGCGTTTCAGCCTCCGGAAGGGAGCCCAGAATCAGCATCGACTTTCCACTGGCGGCCGCCCGCACTGTGGAGAGCATTTGCTACAAGCGATATGAGATCGACTGGCTGGGAGACCAGATCACAAACGTGTCTCCCGCGGGCAAGTTCCTGCCGATGTTCCCTCCGTGCACGTGAATATGGAATCCGCCGGAAGATACGGCGGCAAGCAGATCCCCGGTCAGGCAGGCTTCATACCGGTTGCCATATAGAAGTCCGGTTCGTCCGTGACCTGCACGTCTGTGAAGCGAGCGGTTTCCAGCATCTCCTGCATCACTTGCGGTTGGTGGACCCGGTCCTCGGTCACTACCGAGCCCGCTTCCCGATGTATCTTGTTAACGGCTTCGCGTCCGGTTGGGTGCGATATCACCAGAATCCCACCGGGGCAGAGCATTCGGTATATCAGGCGAAGAACTCTGTCTTTGTTCACGAAATGCGGGAATACCGCGTTGCAGATCACGCGGTCGTATGAGCAATCTGGGCAAGTGAACTCCTCAATGTCAGCGAGGCGAAACTCCACGTTGTCCGGGAAACTCTTGGCCTTTGCTACCCTCAACATACCCTCGGATATGTCTATTGCCAGTATTCTGCCAGAGGCGCCGATCGCCCGGACGAGATAGGGGATGATAACTCCGGTGCCGGTTCCAACATCGAGTATTTCCATTCCGGGACGCGTCTGGGACTCGCGTACGACGCGCTCAAGCCGACTGAGCACTTCCTCGCGCTCCATGCTGTCCCAACGGTCCGCGTATGAGTCAAAGAACTCAGCCTGGCTGTTCATAGATGCTGCCCTCACTATCTTCCTTTGATGGGGCGTGATTTGACCCTGAACTTGCCCTGAACTTGATTCAGGGGCGCTACTCCGGCCCCGCAGAGCACGTCTCTTCGGTGAGAATGTGCTTGCCAGCACAAACACGCCGCAGGACGTTACGACAATTACCGCTCCGGTCGGCAGGTCAAGATACCACGAAATCACCAGCCCCAGCCATCCGGAAGCGACTCCGAAGACCGCTGATATGACGAACATCCTTTTCAGACTATAGGTGAGCTGGTATGCAGCGGCCGCGGGGTTTACCATCAAGGTGAACACCAGCAGTCCCCCAATAGCGTTCAGACTGGCCGTTGTGGTAAGTCCGCTTGCTATCAAGATGCCGTAGAAGACGGCCGTTGCCGGCAGTCCCAGCGACCGTGCCAGATCTCGGCTGAAGATCACAGTCTGGATCTGCCTGAAGAACAACGTAGCAAGCAGAGCCGAGCCTGCCGCGACCGCGCCGAGAAGATAAAGGTTTCCCGATGACACGGTCAGCACGCTGCCCCACAAGAGTCCAAGGGCCTCGGTCTTCGGCCCGGGAATCATCGAAAGCAGCAGGAAGCTCACGCCCATCGCTGATGAGAACACTATACCGATGGCTGTGTCGGGGGAGAAGTCGCCTCGGTCAGCCAACGGGCCAAGGACACCTGCAGCGGCGATGCTCATCAAGACCGCGCATGCCGTCGGGTTGAGCCCCACCACAAGCCCCAGAAGCGCCCCGGCGAACGCCGCATGGCTCATACAGACTCCGAGGAACGAAATCCGCATGGTGACCACCAGCACGCCAACTGTTGAGCAGGCAACTCCGGCGAACAACGTTGCAAGCAGGGCCCGCTGAAAGAACGGGTCACGGGTCATCTCAAACATGATGAGACTCCCTGTCGGGATTTGTCCTTACCGAGTGGATGGTTTGCTCTACACTGCCGCTCGTCATCATTACTATCTCTTCGCACAGACTGGCGAGCATCTCGGCGTCGTGCGAGACCATGATTGTCGTGAGGTGATCTTCCAACTGGATGTCAGCGAGCAGCTCCCTGAACGTCTGCTGTGACTGGGCGTCAAGAAAAGTGGTAGGCTCGTCGAGGAGCAGCAGTCGCGGCTGCGCTGCGAGGGCGCGGGCCAGGTTCACTCTCTGCATCTCTCCGCCCGAGAGCTGTCCGTAAGGTCGATTTGCAAGATGTAGTGCGTCCACCCGTTCGAGCGAATCGGCGACGATCTCGCGATCAGCCGTTTCCACCCGGCCGAAAACACCCATCCTTGCATATCTGCCCATCATCACGACTTCTCCCGCGCAGATTGGCAAACGGCGGTCCACAACCGATGTTTGGAATACACACGCAGTCTGCATCTGTATGTTGCGATAGTTCTTGCGGACAAGCGGAAGTCCACAGACACAGGCATCTCCGGATGTGATCGGAACCACTCCTTGTATTGCTCTTAGCAGGGTTGTTTTTCCCGACCCATTGGGCCCGGATATCCCGACCACTCGTCCCACTGGTACCGTCAGGTTCACCTCTCGGATCACCGTCTTGCCGCGGTAGCCGGCAGCGATGTTGTTCAAATCGACAGCGGGACTCATTTCAGAGACTCCAGAATCCGCCTGACATTGTCTTTGAAACACGCGTCCCAGGTCTGGGTCCCGGCATAGCCGCCCGGAAAGTTTGAGACGGTCACGTGTTTTGCACCGATGTCCCTGGCAAGCTGTCTGCCAGCGTTAGGGCCGCTCTGCAGGTTGTCTATCACCAGCCGCACATTCCGCTTCCGGCCGATCGACGTGAGGGCGTGCAGCCGGGATGGTGTGAACTCCTCGGGACGAGCATAGGTGCCTGCCACTGCAAAGCCCATCCACTCAACAAACGGCTTCTGCTGGTCGGCACAGAGTACCGCAACCCTGGATGTCTTCCTGACCTTTGTGTCCTTGCTCGTTCCTGCCGAGAGCTTCTTGACGCGCGATTCCAGCCTGGAGGCCGCACTCCGGTAGTCGGATGAATTCTTGGGGTCGGCAGCGCACAGTGCATCGGCGACCTGTTTTGCGCCGCGCACATAGACATCCGGAATCATCCAGTTGCCCTTGATGCGGACCTTGACCAGCCTTGGCTTGTTCTTGCCTGCTCCATCTACCAACTTGTCGATGAACTCTTCATATCCGTGGGTAAGGACCAGCCCGCACGATGTGAGCTTTCTGATGCTCTGCGGCGACACGTCGTAGTGCCCCGGACAGCTACCTGGGGCGATAAGCACATTGACGCTAACGTGCTTGCCGCCGATCTCCGTTACAGCCGACCGCAGCAGGGTGGTTGACGTGACCACACTCAGCTTATCTGCGACAACGGATGTTGCCCAGAGGGCCACAGCCGTCACCAGTAGTGCTGTCTTTAGTCCGGAGGCTGCTTTGCCAGATGTCATTGTCACTTGCCTTATAAATGGTGAGATTCGTCTCGTGCGCGCTCAAGGCGACTTCCCTCCATCGCTGAAACGCGCGATCACTCCGCCTCTATTATGCGGATACCACTGCCGCCGGGGAACAGGCAACATCCGGTTGCCGGTTTCTTCGAGACCTGGGTCTCCGCTGGGGCCGACGCTCCATACCGCCCAGGATATGGGAGGATCCCCGGGATACGTCTTGCCTTTGTCGTAGGCGTATGTCCGGCCGTCGTACTTGTAGTACATAATTGCGTCTTCCTCGCACCTGGGGTAGTCCCGCGGAATCCACATGGTAAAATAGGCCGGATTGCCCGCGGAGTAGCCCCAACCAACTGCCACGTACTTGTAGGCCCGCCCCGGCTGACCGTCCTCGCCGCGGGTGGGGTTGAACGGATCGTGCATTCTGGAGGTACCCAGATAACGCATGCTGACCAGTTCGCGGGGCATCTCATAGTAGTCCCACTGGGCGCTTCCCGTGCAGCAAGACCTTACCGGCGGCAGGCCCCCGCAGTCCTGTTCATACATCTCGATTGCCATACCTATCTGCCGAAGGTCTGAATGAACAGTGGTGACTCTGGCGCGCAGGCTTGCCCGTGCAAAAACGGGCATCAGCATCCCAGCGAGGATGGCAATCACCGCTACGACAACGAGTAGCTCGATGAGTGTGAAACCTCGGGTGG
>CAYSLA010000006.1:46334-47966 GCA_964431685.1 uncultured bacterium
GGTCTACCTGTGAAATGTCGTCCTCGCCTGCCAGCAGGATCAGCGGCGCCTGCCCGGAGGAAGCGGCGACGCCGGTCACGGCTACCACAGTGCCCTCAGCGGGCGCGGCTATTCCATTCATCTGGACATACACTGTTCCGCCTCCGTCAGTCAGGCTGCGTGTTCCATTGCCCTGATCAGGGCCGATTCGCCCGCAGATGCGAACGAGAAGACCGCAAACCTTGAGACCGACTTCACCGCGCAGAACCCGGCTGTCAACAACCAGCGGACGAGGTGGATCGCCTTGCTCGAAACGCGACAGGTAATTGGCGCTGATTGACTTCTCGATATCCTCCGAGGTAGGCCCGACCGAGGTAGGCCCGACACTCTTGTCGGGCGAGGTCACAATGCCTTGAACCGAGATGACGTCGCCGGGAGCCACGGTTCGGCTGCTGGTCACTCTTATTCCACCGCAGCGTTCCTGGTCTTGCACATAGAAGTATCCGTCGTAGACCCTGGACACCACTTTCTTGACAAGGGCAACGCGCTCGTTGTCATTACTGGATGCGGCCTGCCGACAGGCGTCCAGTGCCACAGCGATGTCCGACATCCTCTTGACCCAGATTCGGTAGCCGTCCGTGTAGGGTGAAACTGTGTCGTCCTCCTGGTCGAATATCCCGACCACGTTCAGCTTTTCCACCGGTTGAGAGTAGGAGTTGAAGTCACCCATTGCTGAAAGCAGCATCCCTGCTGAGCCTGTTGAATCCCCGATGGTCATCAGGTTGCCGTTGCCCCACGTGCCGCTGGATATCTGGGCGCCGTGAAGCATAACATAGCGTGTCTGATACCTTTCCCCGCCGCCAGCGCGGGTCTGGTCGAAATAGTTGCACGCTGAGACGGACGATATGAGCTCAGGGTCCGGGAGACCGGGGTGGCCAAGTATGTCGACGTGCCAGACCAGGTTTGGGGCGCCGCTGTGTCCGCGATTGTTGATCACGACCTTGCCGCGGCCCATGTCTGCTACGAGCCCTGTGATTCGAAGACGGTCTCCGGCCTGGAAGTCTATGTAGTCGGTCGCCCGCAGCATCGACCACATTGGCTCTCCATAGAAGAACTTACCTGTCCACGCTTGAATGCCGCCCCGGTCGCTGTTATCGTCCTGAAGAAAAACGGTGTATTGCAGGCTTGGGTCAAGGATTTCATCAACCCCCGCGAGCGCCACGCCTTCAACAATGATTCTGCTGCTGGGGTCGGTCTCATCGGCCCACACTTTGGGGTGGATGCCGTAGCCGACCGAGTTAACTTGCTGGTAGTCCCATATCGTGTCTGCCGTGCATACGGAAGCACATGCCACAACAGCGAATGCTACCACCCAAACGCGCAAAACGCTCTCTCTCATCTCTGCCACTCTTCTCTCCGCACGACCAAGGTGCCCGTCTTTTATCGTTTCGATGAATCCGCACGGTCCGGCATCCGTGTGTCTGTTAGCGTTCTAACCAAAACCTGGTGCTACTAATTCCAATATCGTACCACGCCCGCCATCTGCTGTCAAATCGTAAGAGCTCAGTCTTGCTGAGTACTACGTCATGCCGGACTTGATCCGGCACCCATCCGGAGAAGGGATGGATCCTGAACCAAGTTCAGTCAATCATG
>CAYSLA010000007.1:0-38798 GCA_964431685.1 uncultured bacterium
GCCTGGCGGGTGACTATATCTCTGACAAATGTTACTGAAGGGAACCTGACATGACAGACTACGAAAACCTGAGCAAGATCGACTTTCTGCCGGAAATGGAGAGGGTGGATCTTGCAGGGAAAGCCAAGGTTATCCAATCGCTGCTGGAGGAGAGCTTCTTCCATCCGTCGGGCTTGTTCTACTCGATCCTGCTGATCGACGGGCCGCGCCACGTGCGGCCCATGGCGCGGGAAGACCTTGCCGCGTCCAGCGTGCATGTCGCGGAGATGTTCGATCAGGGAACCCGTGAGGCCGCCCGAAACGAGGGGATGACCTTCGAGAACTCGATCACGTCGGCGGGGAACTATCTGCAGTCCCAGACGGCGCGCTTCGTCGCGGCCGCGGACCCGGCGGCCTATGCCCAGGCCGTGCGCGCCTTCGCGTCCCTGCGCATGATCTACGACCACGGCAAGGCAAACGGCCGCGCCGGCTGGCTGGGCAAGCCCTATGGGCTCGTACCCAAGGAGCACTCGACCTCCGATCAACACCTCGACGCGCTGCTGGGGCTGTACCGGTTCCGGGAGATCGCGGAGACCACGGAGCGTGAAGTAGTCGATGAGATGCTGCGCGACATCGCCGATTTCATGACCCGCCGGAACTACCAGATCTGGGATCTGAACAAGTCCGTGGATGCGATTCCCTGGAACCTGGCGGAGGCCTACTGCAACGCGACCTATGTGCTGGCCCAGGCACTGGCGTTTCGTGTCACGGGCGAGGAGCGGTACCGTCAGGAAGCCCTGCGCTTGGCCGGGCTGAGCCATTGGCGCGAGGAATCGAACCTCGAAGCGTGGCGACGACAGGGGCTGGAGCGCATGCTCATGTTCGAGCGCGTCTGCCTCGGCGGCTACGTCCTCAAGGCCGCCGGCGCCATCGCCGAGATCCTGCCAGAGGTCTTCGGCGCCACGCCGGAGGCGCAGGCAACCACCCTGGACAGGCTCTGCAAGAAGTGGTGGAAGTTCTGCCAACTGGGCATGGACGGCGACGGCTACCAGCATTACTGGATCGACATTGACGTGCGCAACGGAACCTGGCGGGCCACCGGCATCCGTCCGAACGAGAAGCCGCCGATTCCCGGCACCTTCTTCTCCTACTACTCCGACGTGCGCGAGAGCGACCCGCTCTACCGGATCATGACCGGCGCGTTCACGGTCGTCGAACACTGCCCCAAGCTGCGCGAATCCACGCTCGGCTGGATCAAGGACTTGATGTCGAAGACCGACGGCCGGCGTCTGCGCTGGATGGTTGATCCCGACGGCCAGCAACTCAAGCCGGATATCCGGTGGCAGGAGTGTATGCTATCCAGCGAGGCGCCCTTCCACTACCTGACCACCTATTGGCGTGGACGGAAGGAAGGGTGGTGGGAATAGGAGACGGCCGGAGCATATCCTTAACTTGACTGCAGGGTCACGGCCGTCTCATCGGATGCCTTTGTCCCGGAACACGCCAAAGATCACAATAATGATTAATCAACGAGGTGACCAATGATGCTTATCGTAAAACTGACCCGTTTCGCCGGAAACAATGAACAGGACTGCGTCTGCCATGATCTGGCTGCCACCGGTCCCACGTCGCTGACGTCTTCGTTCTCCGGAGCCGACTGGGAGATCAAGGCAGCTGTCTTGCCAGCCCCCGGTCGGTGCGACGCCGTGGATGGCGAAGTGCGCTTCCGAGTGGCGCGGGGGATGGCGCGAGAAGTGGCAGTGTCGGTGGAGTTCCCAGTGCGGCCCTGGTCGCGCGAGGTCTTCGTGATGCTGCCGGCTGCCGCCTACAACGGCAACCGTTATCCGTGCCGGCCGTACACGTACCCGCCCATGGTCCATGAACCCGCCGACATCGGGCCGGATGCGCCCGTGCTGGTCACCGACGTGCCACGGCTCAATCACGATGACGGTGCGCCGTCCCGTCTCCAACTGCTCACCGGCGACCTTACCACTCCTGCCATGTGTTTCCACAACCCGAGTGCCGCGGAGGCCGTGATCTTGTTGACCGAGCAGGGAAGCGCGCTCGGGAACCACGGTCTCACCGTCGAGGAGAGCCCCGACCGCTCCTCCGCCGTGCTGCGCATCGAGGCGCCCGGCGTGCGGCGCGACACGCTCTACACCATGTGCAGTACCAGCACACCCTCCTGGGACCGCGGCGCAGACTGGAACTCCGGTGACGCCGTGACACTTAGCTTCCGCCTCTATCGCTTTCCGGCGGCTGATGTTCAGGCACTCTTTGACCGTTTCGCCCTGGTCCGCAAGGAATTCACCGGGCCGCTGACGCTCAAACACGAACTACCGTTCTCAGCAGCCTTCTCCATCACCGAAGAGAAACAGCAGCGCGAGAACTGGTGCGACGAGGGCTACTACCGCGTCGGCACCCACGACGCGGCCGCGAACTGCAAGTACGCGGACTGGCAACTCGGCTGGGTCGGCGGCGGCATGACACCGATAGCATTCCTCCTTGCCGGGCGGGCCGAATCGCGACAACGCGCCATCCACAATCTCGACTGGATGTTCAAATGCGCTCAGCATCCCAGCGGCTTGTTCTACTCGGTGTATCAGAACGGTCAGAGTTCCGCTGACGGCTTCGACGTTCCTGGCACCGAACGCTGGTACATGGTGCGCAAACAGGCGGATGCCCTCTACTTCGCGGTCAAGGCGTTTCACACGCTCCACGGTACCGATCCAGAATGGAGCCCGCCTGTACACTGGGCGGCAGGCACGCGACGCCTGGCGAACCGACTTGTGGACACCTTCCGCCGTTTCGGCCAGCTCGGGCAGTACGTGGACTGCGAGACTGGTGACGTGGTCGTCGGCGGCTCGACCGCCGCCGCTATGGCGCCCGGCGCGCTGGCGCTGACCGGCCAGTACTTCCGATATCCCGTCTACACGGAAACTGCCGAGGCCCTTGCCCGGCACTTGGACGAGCGTGACGTGCGCTCCGGCATCACCATCGGGGGACCGGGCGAAATCCTCAAGTGCGCCGACAGCGAGTCGGCCTTTGCGATGCTTGAATCCTTCGTGGTGCTCTACGAGGTCACCGGCAGGACGCACTGGCTCGCACGCGCCGAGGCCATGGCGGCGCAGTGCCTGACTTGGTGCGCCTCCTACGACTACGCCTTTCCGCCGACCTCGCCATTCGGCCGCGCGGACCACCTCCCCCTAACCCCCTCCGAAACGGAGGGGGGAGGGGGAGGTGGTCTGGACATCCGCGCAGCGGGCTCGGTCTGGGCTAACGTCCAGAACAAGCACAGTGCCCCAGGCATCTGCACGCTTTCCGGCGACGCGCTGTTCAAGCTCTTCCGTTACACAAACAATCGCCTCTGGCTCGACCAGATTCGGGAGACCGCGCACAACATAACACAATACCTGTCACGTTCCGATCGGCCGGTTGGCGAGCCACCCGCCATGCGACCAGGATACATCTGCGAGCGGGTCAACTTCAGCGACTGGGAAGGGCGCGCGAATATCGGCGGCAGCCTCTTCGGCTCCTGCTGGCCCGAGGTCTCGCTGCTGCTGACCGCTGCCGAATTGCCCGGCATCTACGCCCAGCCCGACACCCGTCTACTCAGCGTTTTCGATCATGTCGAGGCGCGCTGGGTCGAGACCGAGGGCGACGCGCTGGCGCTCGAATGCCACAACCCGACCGCATTCGACGCGGAGGTCAGGGTCTTCGCTGAATCGTCTGCTCACGCCCAAACTATTCTCGGACAGGCCGCCACGCTGCGCTGGCCTGTGCTGCACGTGCCAGCCGGCCAGACACGGGCCATGTCGATAGGCAATGCTGCGCAGGCTTCTCCGGCACCTGACGGTGTCACACGCAGATGAGGTATAGCCCTGAATCACGCTGCCGGGCAAGAGCGGCAGGAGAGCACGCAGTGTTGTCATTTCGACCACAGGGAGAAATCTCCCTGATCCTGAACTTGGTTCAGAACCTCACGCTGGGAATGACATTCCAAGTGGTCCGTTGCTTCGGGGCACACGCCCGCGAACTATAGTAACGCCAGGAGGGAAACGCAGGGCAATTAGCCGGCAAACAACTAACCGCCACCGCCGAGACGGTGGAAGGCTACGTCGAGGAGAGTTGCGCACCGAGCAATTCGCATCGGCAGCGATGATCGAACGGGTCTATGCGTTCCCGCAAGTGTATGGGATCGGATCGTTCCTGCGGCAATGCGGCGGATTCCTGACTATGGGCGAGTTTGCGGAGCCGCTTGGCACCGACCAGGCCAGCCCTCCGCTGGGCGGGACATTGGAAGGTATGTGGTCACTCGCCGTATAAGAGTACAATCGACGAATCTGGACTTGGGAGGCAACAATTGGCAGTACCTGAACACGATAGATCTACACTTCGCGGGCTTGCTGAGCAAATCGCGGCGATAGCCGCGATGCCGGCGCACAAAGAGACCGCTGATGAATGGAAGCGGTCTAACGCGCTCCAGACCGGACGGCCTCTGGTATGGATAACCCAGATCCCCTGGCACGAGATGAACGTTGGCGACGAGCTGACCCTCACGTGCCAGGATGAGTTCCTGCGAGGCATCGAATCGCAAATGCGTATGACTATCTACCAGTGGAATCACGTGCGGGCAGATATGGTGGTAGAACCCGTCTTCTACTCTGATCTTGTGATTCACGATTCTGGCTTCGGCATCCATCAGGAAGGAGAACTGATCGCGCAGTCCGATGATGCCGGAGGAATATATTCCCACGGTTTTACTCCGCAGATCAAAGACGAAAAGGACATCGCGCGCATCAAGGACCCCGTTGTGACGCACGACGAAGAGTCAAGCGAGCGCAACTTCCAGACACTCTCGGGCATATTCGGCGACATACTGCCAGTGCAGAAACGCGGGTTTGTCCATTACTGGTTTGCTCCGTGGGATGAGCTGATCCGGTGGTGGGACGTTCAGGAAGCGATGATGGACATCGTGTTACGGCCAGAGTTGGTGCATATGGCGATGGACCGGCTGGTGAGCGCGTATCTATCTCGTTTGGACCAGTGGCAGAAGCTCAGTCTCCTGTCGCTTACCCCGGGCAACTACGGCGTTGGCTCCGGCGGGCTGGGCTACACCGACGAACTGCCTGCACCCGGCTTTGACCCATCGCACGTTCGCACGCTAGACCAGTGGGGATGCGCGACCGCACAGATATTCTCTTCGGTCTCGCCCCCGATGCACGAGGAGTTTGCCCTGCAGTATGAACGCCGCTGGCTCAGCAGATTCGGATTGAACTACTACGGCTGTTGCGAGCCGCTGCACGACAAGCTGGACATACTCGCATCCGTTCCGAACCTGCGTAAAGTCTCCATCAGTCCCTGGGCGGATGTTGAGCAAGCTGTGCCAAAGATGGCGGGCAAGTATGTGATATCACACAAGCCAAATCCGTCGGTGTTCGCTTCCGATGTCTACAACCCGCAACAGGCCCGGGATAATCTCGTTAACGTGCTGGACAGGACTGAAGGGTGCGTAGTGGAGATCATCCTGAAGGATATCAGCACGGTTCGGAACGAACCTCAGCGCCTGTGGCAGTGGGCCGAGATGGCGATGGAGGTGGCGGAAAGCTACGGCTGATCTGCTTGCTTGCGATAGGGCGCGATTTCAAATCGCGCCCTATCGCGGGTTGGCGTCTTAGGCTGACTGCTTGCGGATCGAGTAGTCCATGCTGACAGCGCGGCCATCAATGCCTGGAACCGCTATCGGGCCGGCGCCTATGAGTGAAGCCACGTCCCCGGCCGCAAGAGGACGACTGAACAGGTAGCCCTGAGCCAGATCACAGTTCATCGCCTGAAGCAACTGCAGTTGCTCGACAGTTTCCACGCCTTCAGCCACAACAGCAATGTCCAGAGCATGCGCCATCTCTATCATAGCGCGGGCTATTGTCTCATCTCGGCTACTGCCGGCCATCTCGCGCAGGAAACCTCGGTCAATCTTGACCGTATCCACGGGATAGTCCTTCAGCAGGTTCAAAGACGTGTAACCTTTGCCAAAATCGTCGATGCACACACTGATACCACTCTCCCGAATCTTCTCAAGAGCTTCGTGTATCTGGTCGTGATCTCCCATCAGTGATGGTTCGGTGAGCTCGAGCACAAACCACCGAGCATCCAAACCAGAATTTTCTACTGTTTGCACAACCTCCTGCGCAAAACCCTGCTCTCGAAACTCGAACGGTGAAGTGTTTACCGCTATCGCAACTGGTGGCAGTCCGCTTTCTGCCCAGTCAACACCCTGCTTGCAGGCCGTGTCCCTGACGAATCGTCCGATGCTGTGTATGATGCCTGTCTGCTCTGCGAGCGGAATGAACTGACGAGGCGGGATCACTCCCATATTCGGATGTTCCCAACGAACGAGAGCTTCAACGCAGCGGATCTCGCCAGTGTGCATATCCACCAGAGGCTGGTAGCGAACCACGAGTTCATCGTGCTCCAGAGCCTTGCGCAGACTGTACTCCATCCTGGACTGCTGCAATGCGTCAGTATCCGAAGCCGCTCTGTAGGAGCTGTAGCACTTCCTTTCGCGGCCGCTTGCTTCACAGAGCGCGTAATCTGCATTCTTTAGCAGCGTATGAACGTCGGTTCCATCTTGAGGATATACGCTTATCCCGACTCCTGCCTTGATCTCAATCTGATGGCCGTTGACTGCAAATGACTCTTCGAAAAGCCGGAGGATTCTGTCGCCGAGAGAGGCTGCGCTCTGGCACTCGCTTATGCCTTCCACCAGTATTGCGAACTCATCTCTGCCGAGACGCGCGAGAGTGTCGCCGTCTCGGAGAACCGTGGACATCCTCGAAGCCACGCTGCGCACAAGTCCGTCTCCGAAGCCACTGCCCATGCTCTCTTCTATGACACCAAACTGATCCAGATCTATACATACGACTGCAAATCCTCCGCGACCGTTGCGCTCAATGCGCTCGACAAGTTTGGAACAAAAATGACGCCTGTCAGGCAGGTTGCACGATGAGTGCCCCGAAACGGAGTCATGGTTCTTCGCCATTATTCTTTCTACCTCTGATAAGTTACTGCTGACTCTGCGATGCCGCGCAGGCAACCGGCACGCGAGCGACGTGCACATTACATCATTCCACATTATGCCGCACGCTCGCAGGGAAATTGTGCTCGTTCGCTTGCCAGTATTGAACACGCAACACCTCTGTAACTCGCGAATGCGAGTTCCAAACAAGGAATCTATCTGATGATCTCACGCACCAGCGGAGTGTCCGGGGCGCTTTGGCCGATCTTCACGGCTTCTCTGATAGCACTTGCGCACACCGCAGCGCTGCCGTGGTCAGCCGCATGCACGACTGCCACCAGATCACCCGCACTCACCGGATCGCCAACAGTCTTGATCATCACGATGCCGACCTCCGGCCTGATGCTGTCTTCCTTCCGCTCTCTGCCGGCCCCAAGAAGACTGGCGGCCTGAGCAACCGCCCGACAGTCAATGGACTCCACCACCCCTCCACTCACTGACAGAACATCTTCCACCACCTCGGCCGCTGGCAGCACCCGAGGGTCATCAACAACCCGCACATCACCGCCCTGTGCCGCGACGATCTCCCTGAACTTCCCCAGGGCCGCGCCAGAATCAAGGGCAGACTCCGCAACTGATCGGCTGCGAACGGGGTCGGTCTCGATCCCAGACGCTTCCAGCGCGAGAGCCGCAATCTGAAGAGAAAGCTCCCGCAAGTCCGCAGGGCCAGATCCGTGAAGGGTCTCCAGGGCTTCCGCTACCTCCAGTGAGTTGCCAACAGCACGGCCCAGCGGCTTGCTCATATCGGTTACCAACGCGGCGGTTCTGCGTCCGGCGCCTCTGCCGATGCCGATCATCTCCTTTGCCAACAGAGAAGCTCTACCCATGTCGGTCATAAACGCGCCTGAGCCACACTTCACGTCCAGCACGATGGTTGAACTTCCGCACGCTATCTTCTTGCTCATGACGCTTGCTGAGATCAATGGGATGCTGTCGGTGGTTGCCGTCACGTCGCGCAGGGCGTATATCTTCTTGTCTGCCGGCACCAGCCCAGGAGTCTGCCCCACAATAGCGGCGCCTATCTTCCGCACTTGCCGCAGGAGCTCCTCGACCGACAGATCGGTGCGAAAGCCCGGTATGGACTCCAACTTGTCCAATGTGCCGCCGGTGAAACCCAGCCCCCTTCCGGACATCTTGGGCACCGCGGCCCCGCACGCAGCGAGCAGAGGCACCACAATGAGTGTGGTCTTGTCCCCCACTCCGCCGGTGCTGTGCTTGTCCACTGTGGGACGATCGATGCCGGAGAGGTCGACGATATCGCCGCTCTCCACCATCGCCCAGGTCATGGCCAGCGTCTCGGCATGGGAAAGGCCGCGAATGTACGCAGCCATCAAGAACGCGGACATCTGGTAGTCCGGAACGTCCCCGCGAGCGTAGTCGGCGACAATGTGCGTCACGTCCTCCGGCGACAGTTCAGCGCCGTCACGTTTTGCAGCAATAATCTCAGGAATTCGCATCTAGTTTGCGACTACAACGAGCTTTCCAAGGCCTTCCTGAATCAGTGGGGTCTGCGGATATGCGTGGCCTTTGTGGATGAAGAATTGCTCCGCGTACTTCACGCCCACAGCGGAGCCCGCTTCCGAGTCCCAGTGCTTCGTTTCTTCAATGTACTGGTCAATGCCATGTTGCTCACGCAGCCATTCCCGCTGCGAAGCGTGGCACGAAAGGGCTTCAGCCTTATCATCGGCTACGGACGTTATGTCTACGCAGAAATCCGGATGGACCGGGTTGCCGAAGTAGTCGGTACCACCAAGCGGCTTCAGATAGTATAGAGGAACGACTTGCGAGGTCGGCTTCAATGCGGCAGCCGGCCCGACAACATAGTTCGGCATAGTGGCGATGAACACCGCGCATCGCGCAATGGCACTGGCAGTGGTATGGTCGGGCATGTAGTCGACGGGGTAGTGCGTGATAACGCAGTCCGGGTCAATCTCGCGAAGCAGCGCGCAGGCCGCAGAGCGTGTACTGTCGTCATCGTAGATTTGCAGATCCAGCCCGTTGAGGCAATGGTAAGTGGCGCCAATACGCTTCGCGGCTGCGTGCGCCTCATTTCTTCTAGTGATCGAAATTGCGTTAGGCGAGAGATCCATGCTTCCGCAGTTGCCGACAGAGAACGTGGCGATATGCACGTCCCAACCCGCTTTGGCAAGCAATATCAGCGTCCCTCCGCACAGAATCTCAGAATCATCCGGATGTGCTACCAGAGCCAGCACGGACTTTCGTTCATCAGACATAAAAACTTGTCCTCCAATGGAATTGCTCGATTGCGAGCCCGGAGTCTGGGTATTGCACCCGAACACAAGAGTAAGGATACCAGCGCAGAAGGCGAAGAGTCAAGAAGACCCCGTGTAGGACCCGTAATGGGTCAACCGATGGAGTGGCCATCAGAGAATCCACGAAGTTGGCACGTGAGTCCGACACGGCGAGCTGTGGAGACGCGACAGGGAAGGAACATTCCGGCGTCTTCGCGAACCATGCACCTGTGCACAAAGCCAGGAATGCCTACTTATGAAGAGATCGCTGCTACTGCTGGATGAACTGTACGCCTCCGAACTCGGATGCTCCCCAGAGGACTTCAATTCCGGACGCCTCATCACCGTTCAGCATGATCAAATCTGCCAGATTCGCTTCGCGAAGGGCGTTCCGCTGGCGCTGTTCTCAATCGCCAGGGAGACAAGCACAGTAATCTGCGTTCGTTCGCCTCTCAAGAACATCGTTGACAGGGCATTGCATGGCGTAACCGCTCTGGATGACCAGGCGTGCGAGTTGCTTGAGAGTGCCGTCGGCGCTGTTGTCAATGTCAGTTTCTGGTTCAGGGGATGCAGACTGTACTGTGAGCCAGACACGTTTGTGGATCAGGGAATTGGGGATGTCCGAAACGTCACCGGCCTCGACGAGACGTCCAAGACTCTGCACGCGAAATGGGGCGGACCGGTCTTTGGTCAGATTGTCGACGGCGAGACTGTGGCCTATGCCGCGGTGAAGCCCTTGTCGGATGTCGCGTGGGACCTCAGCGTGCAGACACTACCTGAGCACCGGGGCCGCGGCTACGCCAAGAGTGTTGTGTCGGCCGCGACCAGGCACATATTCGAGAACGACAAGTTGGCAACCTGGGGTACTGACAGAACGAACACCGCATCTCTGAGAACGGCGCACTCGCTCGGATTCCAGGACTACGGTCTCGATCTCGGATGTGTAGAAAGACATATCGGAGAAGTACATTGAATCTTACTGAACTGCGTTACGAGGACCCGGAAACGAAAACGTATCTGGGAAGTCCTAGCCTTGTGCGCCTGGCAAACGGCGATCTGGTGGCGAGCCACGACTACTTCGGCCAGGGATGCCCGCGAAACCACGAGAATGAAGAACATCTGACCAGTATCTACCGCTCCACAGATGATGGTGCCACGTGGCAGAACGTAACTCACCTGTCCAACTGCTACTGGAGTTCGCTGTTCGTGCATTGCGGCGCGTTGTACATTCTGGGCACCACTCAGCAGTACGGTTCCATCGTCATCAGACGCAGTGACGACGGAGGGATGAGTTGGACAAACCCGGCTGATAGAAAGAATGGTCTGCTGTTCAGAGGGGGCTACTACCACGATCCGCCGAACTACCACTGTTCCAGCGTGCCGGTTCTCACTAGCCATGGACGTATATATCGCGCCTTCGAAGATTGCGATCCCTGCACTTGGGGTTCTGGGTTCCGGGCTGCAGTGATATCGGCAGACGAGAATGCCGACCTGCTGGACGCATCGAACTGGAAGATGAGCAACAAGCTTTCATTCAAGAGGGAATGGATACCATCTGAATGGGGAGAACTCGTTGACCCCGGGTGGCTCGAAGGAAACGTGGTGGAAGCGGCCGACGGCTCACTCCTCAACATTATGCGCTTTCACTGTGACCCGCTGGCAAACATGGCCGCGATGCTTCGGATAGAAGACGAGGGAGAACGGCTGAGCTTCGACCCGCAAGATGGTTTCATTGATTTTCCTGGCGGCATGACCAAGTTCACCATCAGGCGCGACCCGGTCACTGGGCTGTTCGTGGCTCTTGTCAACCCCGCTGAGTCCTATACTGCCGTTTACAGGCGCAATGTGCTGGCGCTCTCATTCTCACCCGACTTAAGGCACTGGACGTTAGCGAAGATACTCCTCTCGGATGACACTGGGTTGAGTTCGGAAGACTCTTTGCTGTTCACTGGTTTCCAATATGTAGACTGGCAGTTGGACGGCGCGAATATAATCTACCTATGCAGGACCTCGTACGAGGGTGCACACACATTTCACGACTCAAATCGAATGACGTTTCACCGGCTGCCGGATTTCAGGCGATTCCTCGAGCACCCTGAGGACTGTGAGGCAACCCTATCTTCTCAAGACTATGGAGTAAGCGCACGATGAAAACCAAGGACAAGTTCTGGATATGGGGACAGGAGGCCGGATGCCACGATACGTACACCGGCCGGCACTCAACCACAACGCCCGTGGAGGGCGCGCAGTTCCTGGGGATCGACAACATGATTGTAGTCCGGTATGGCGGCAAGCCGGAGCCCCCGTTTGTTGACTACGGCCGCGAGATGAGTCACTACAAGCAGTTGGTGTGGTCGATCATAGGCGACGCAAGTACCGGGGCTTCAGTCGACCTTGATAGCTTTGTTGAGCTAGCCGGGACCCGCCCCAACCTGGTGGGCGGCATCATGGACGATTTCTGCCCTCGAACAACCGGCGAGAACCCTCTTCTTGTACCACAAGATATCGCAGACATGAAGCGCAGCATGATTGTTGGCGGACGCGAGCTTGACCTCTGGGTGGTGCTTTACGCGCACGAACTAATTGATGGCGAGAGACTGAAGCCATACATAGACAACTGCGACATCATCAATTTCTGGACGTGGCGCGCCGAGGAACTAGCGGCGCTCGACGAGAACTTCAGCACCCTTGAGAGACTCTACCCCGGAAAGCGCAAGATTCTGGGATGCTATATGTTTGACTATGGGGACTGTAAGGAAATGCCGGTGGAATTGATGGAGACCCAGTGCGAGAGTGGTCTTCGTTGGCTCAAAGAAGGCAGAATAGAGGGGATGGTCTTTCTGGCAAGCTGCATCTGCGACCTGAACCTGCCGGCAGTCGAATGGTCTCGAAAATTCATAGCCTCCGTTGGGGAAGACGAACTGTAGTCCCTGCAGTGAAAAGAGCGGCTAACGCTGCCACGTGCGCTCAACAGACAGATGCGCAGCCGCCACAAATAGAAGTGTCCCCCCAGACAGAACACGTCTGGAGGGACTACAATACTCCGCGGAACTACGCAGTTAGCCTGCTGCCGATTCTCGGGGCCTATCTGATATCGGCGCCGCCTCTGGCACGCAAGTTAGGCTGAATTTTGCCGTCTATCCGGACTGTGCTGATGACACCGGTGACGGACCTGAACGTGCCTACCGCAGGCGGTGTGACCGCTGGTGTCCCGGCGACCAACTCGCCATAGCTGCACCTTATTCCGGTGTGGCCGGAACCGTCGAAGCGTCCAGCGCCGTCGTCGATGTAGAAGTACTTGTCCGCCTCAGTCACGATCGCCGTGTTTACGAAAGTCACCGTGCCGGACGTCACGACCAGCAAGCCGATGTTGTTTAGGCCAACGCCTCCTTCGACTCCGGGAGTATATTCATTAAGGGGACCGCCGCCAATTGCGGCGTTGCTCATCGCTAACGGTTCGATCACCTCTGCAGAGCACAAAGAGCCTGTCAAGACGATGAAAACGGTTGCTGTTACTAGAAAACGTAATCTCATGTATCTCTACCTCTACTCTTACTATACCGCATTATTACCAGTATGGCAATACCTTCGCACAATTTTTTGCTCCCAGGCCTCCAAAAACGCAGAGCGGAGCAGCCAAACCATCTCCTGTCAGCGAGTGCTGACCCATTCCTCAGTCTGAGCGTCGTAGCGCTTGATGACGCGCGCCGGGATTCCAACTGCCACGCTATAAGCAGGGATGTCTCTTGTCACCACGGAGTTGCTTCCAACTACGCTATGCCTGCCGATGGTCACGTCGGGCATCACGCATACGCCCTCACCCAGCCAGACTTCGTCTTCGATCGCAACCGGTCCTGGGACTTTCAGGGGTTGGGCCATCACCGGCCTGGATATGTCTTCATAGCCGTGCAGGTTATCGGTGATGTAGACGCCATCAGCAAGAACCACGTGTCTTCCTATCGAGATATGATGGCACGCGATGATATGGGACCGAAACCCTATGTATGCGTTGTCACCGATCTCAATCCGCGCGTCTTCCAGACTGTGTCCAGGGGCAGCAAAGGTATCCAGCCAACCTCCGGCACATATCATACAGTCGCGCCCGACATATACGCCGCCCGGATTGTTGCTGTGGAACGGCGGATAGATCACACTGCCACGACCGATCGACCCGAAATCACCTCTTGCCAGCCAGGAGTAGACCTGAGCAGCCTTGTGCTTGCGCCAACGCTCGAAAGCCAGAAATCCCATCATCTCTCCTCAGGCCTAACGATCAACTCGAACTCCGTCTCGCTACCGCACCCGGACACACGATGGCCTGAGTGCATTCCGGACTGCTCAGGTCATAACACAGCTTCCCATCAGTTGTTTCCCACGTGGCACTAATAGGCCCAGACGGGGTCGGCACCACTCCGGAAGCTCTCAACACCACGTTCGGCAGAGGCGAGAAGCTAAACACCCTGAAGCCCGGCTCGACCGGCTTGATGCCAAGTAGATAGGCTTGATATACATATACAGGAATTCCGGACCAGCCGTGGCACAGACTACCAGCCTTTTCAAAGTCGTCAGCCCCGTTGAGTGTTTCCCAGAAACTTGTGGCACCATTGAACAGCATCATGCCCCAGTCTTTCGCAATCTTGTCGATTACCCAGTTGCCGTAGACTTCAGGCTCCTGCAAGACCGCCTCGAACTTGTAGAGCGACTGGCTGAGTGTGGTCTCAATCATTGCGCCGTCACCGCTGATTAGTCGCCGCCGAAGCAATGAGGCCTTGTCGCCTTTGCATACCCCGGCAACTATCGCCAAAGATTGGGTCAGTTCCGCAAAGTGCCTCTCCCTTTCGGAATCAGCGTAAGTCACATACGCATCCGCCTGAGTATCCCAGAAAGCTCCGTCAAACGCGTCACGTATGCTCTGGGCACATTGACGATACTTCCGGGCCCTGTCCGGGTCTCCGCAGTGTGTTTCCATATAGGCCGCGCTGTCCAATGCCAGGCAATAGAACAGGTTGAGAGGGGCATCCAGGACACCCTTGCGAGCACTCAGCTCCGTATTGTCCAAACCGCTGGCCCAGTCGTAGAAGTGCCAGTATTGCTCTCCCTGCGGAATCGGCAGAAGTCCGCTCTGCATTCGAGCAACCTGTCCGTCCAGAATCGTGCGCACCGCTGGCAGACATTCGATGGAGAGTGAAGCGTCTCCGCTGTACAGCAGATGGTCGGCCAGTTCCATAATCCACGCCATCGTAAACGCGGGAATAGTGATCGGAATATCACCTGGAGCGCACAACTCGAGGAATCCGTCATCTCTCAGGCTCTGACCCAGCAGCGAGAAAGACGCAGCAGGAAACCTGTACTCGCCGAAGCAGTAGTAACCACACAGCGCCTGATTGCGGGAGTCATTGGCGTAAAGAGACTGCTCACGCCACACACAGTCCTCGTAATGCTCGTGCATGCACAGGTGCAGTGTTCTTATAGACGTTTCGTATATGCGTCTCTGAAGACCGTCTGGCGATCTGAAGTCTCCACGAATCTCGATGGGATAGTCAGCGGGGTGCAGTCCGGCGTAGTACAGGGTTAGCTTCCCTCTGCCTCGCACGTGCAACTGGAGATACCGCGCGCCCAGTCTGTTGAAGTAGTGCGTGAAACGCTGCCGTCCTGCCTTGCTGGTATACCTGTTGGCAAAGTTTCGCACTCCAACAAAGGCCCTCACTCGGAGATCGTCCAGATGCTCGCCGTGCGCAATGTCGATGACCGTGCCCGCGGCACAATCGAGTTCGATGTCCAGGAAGCCTGCTTCCTCCCTCCCGAGATCGACTATCATATACACGCCTTCACCGTCTCCGTCCGGCAGTGTGGTCTCGATCCCTGAGTGACACGGCAGGTCGGGAAGCAGGAAAGAGCCGAAAACATCTTTGCTTGTGCGAGCCGAGAGGAAGTCCGACTGCATAAGCTCCGCCACCGTCATACTTTCGGTCACGTCTCTCTTGAATAGACCTTGGGCGACGATTCGCGACTGACACCGGTCTTTGATTTGGAGCTTGGATACCGGTCTCTTACGGGCCAGCGGGAGATCCTGCGATGAGGCCATAACACACGCTGCTGACCACGTTGAATCCGACAGATAGGTTTCCGAAAGCCAACCATCGTCACGAGCAGCATCGTGGTCAAACACGAAGCCAAGCTGAGGAGTGACTCTGGCAATAGGGCCGCAGTGATAGCTGGGCGACTGACGGCAGCGCGTATCCTGCCCGCTGACAACACTCCCCGCTCCAGACTTGATGACGTATATGATGCCAGGTTCGCCTTTGAAATACTCAAAACAGCTCACTCCACGGTAGTGGGCAGCGATTTTGAGGGAGTTAGCGCCCGGCCTGAGCTTGCCCCTCAGGTCCAGTACATCGTAAACCTTATTGTGCGGGTAGTCTTGATACTGATTGCAGTCGACAAACTGCCCGTTAAGGTAGACCGCATAGTCACTATCAGCGCTGATGTACATAACGGCATCTTCTGACAGACTGCCTAGTGAGAAATCGTGGATGAACTCCACATACTGATTCTCAGTTACGCGATCTCTTTCAACCCATATCCATTTGGCTTCAGAAAACATAAATCCTCACATCCTGTATTTGCGGATCCTACTGGACCTGCCAATCCCCAAGAGCACTCGAGACGCGCAGCAGCCTCTGGCGCGCGCCAACTCCGTCAGTATACATACTACTCACTCCCGTCGCAACAATTGAGGTCCCCACGGATGGTGGCGTCACTCCGTCCGGCAAGTCAAGCAGTAATTCATCAACCGAACCATCACTGATTACGACTCCGCCGCTGACGACTGACGTGACCATTCCTGTGGTTCGCAGACAAGTCACATATGTCGTTCGGAGCGTTCGATCAGGGCGCGTGCCGCTCAACCCGCGACGCCAGCCAGGTGCGTTAGAGGTTTGGTCTTGCGCGTCAAGAGAAGGGAACGTCGTGTCTTGCGGGGAAGAAGTCACATAGTCGATATATCGGAAAGGATAACCGCATCATATGAGCTTATTGATCGGCTGGGCCGAAGAAGACGCAACCCCGCAAGGCAAAGTTGACCTGCACGGCCAATACTATCATCGCATCTCCGAAGGTACCCATTCCCCACTCACGGTCACCGCCTTGGCGATTCAATCCGAGAATGGAGAACAGGCTACCATAGTGTCTCTGGAGATTGCAGGGTTCGGTGAAGACTTCCTCGTAGAGTTGCGAGACAGGATACGGATTGCGCTGCCCGACACAGACCATGCAAAAATCTTTCTGAACGCCACGCACGTCCACAACGCCCCTGCAATCGACTCAATCACCGGCATCGACTGGCTGAGAGAACTTCCCGATTGTATGCCTGCCAGCGAGTACCGAAGTTTCCTGCTGGAGCGTGTTGTGGCAGCGATAGGTGCAGCTCGAAGAGGGCTTCGCCCGGCAGGAATCGCATACGGCCTGGGCTCAGCACGCGTTGGGCACTGCCGGCGTGCGGTGTACGCGAATCAGACCGCTGAGATGTACGGAAGCACCGACCGCAACGATTTCATGGGAATGGAGGGCGGTGAGGACTCAGGGGTGGATCTGCTCTTTACTTTTGATGAGGACCGAGTCCCTACTGGCGTCATTCTGAACCTGGCTTGCCCCTCGCAAATCATGGAGGCCACGTATCTTGTTTCGTCGGATTTCATTGGAGAGACGCGCCGTTTGCTCAAGCAGCGTTTCGGCGACGCGTTCCGAACACTTGGCCAGATCAGCGCCGCAGGTTGCCAGTCGCCGCGAGATCTCACAAGAAACTACCGGGGCGAACCCGACTTCTGGCACGCTGACGGAGTTGCCGAGATTGGAAAGAGACTTGCGGAGGCCGTCGAAGGAGCTTGCCTTTCGGCGTCAGGCCAAGTCGTGTTGAATCCGGTAATGAAACATACTGTGAAGCGAGTGTCTCTCCCTCGGCGTCGTGCTTCCTATAGCGACTACCGCGAAGCCAAGGCTAATCTCGCCAAGCTCACTGCGATTCTGCCGGAAGAAGAGGCCTACAAGCAGTTCTGCGAAGAGGTTAAACAGAACGAAGCCATAACCGGACGTCCAGGCCCTTACGACAGTAAGCTGCATCACTTTGTGCTGATACAGAACAACCTGGCCGTTGTCAAGCGATTTGAAACCCAGGACAGTATGCCTCGATATGACTTTGAGATGCACGTTCTGCGGTTGGGTGACGTGGTCTTCGTCACCAATCCATTCGAGCTCTATCTGGAGTTTGGACACCGGATCAAAGCGCGCAGTGCGGCGCAGCAAACATTTGTCGTGCAACTCTCCTGCGGGTCGGGCGGCTATCTGCCATCGGCACGCGCTGAGCAACTCGGCGGCTATGGAGGTCTTATCATTAACGGCGAGGTCGGATCCGACGGAGGTGCGCTTCTAGTCGACGTAAGTGTTGAGGAGATAGCTGCCCAGTGGAGGCAATCGTGAAGCGCTTTCGTGCACCGAGCACCCTGGACGCAGTAGTAGCGGGTTACCTTGGAGTTGATCTTACTCCAGGTTTCAGCCCGGATCGCCAGGTGGTCTCGTTCTCGGAGCTCTTCCGTCCTGGCAAGCTCATCGAGACAGAAGGGCTGGGCATATCGCTGGGCGGAGTGGTCGCTAACACCGGTCTCGCGATGCGACGGTTCGGGCGGAAAGTGGAGCTGATGGGATGCGTGGGACACGACCCTCTGGGCGACCTTGCACTCTCTCTGCTCTCGCAGGCCGGGGTGAGTGGTGGGATCAGCCGGAAACACGGGGTTAGCACTTCCTATGGTTTGGTCATCGCACCTCCTGGTCTGGATCGCATATTTCTCGAGGACGCTGGCTGCAACCGTACATACACCGCGAGTGATATAGACTATGGCCGCGTTGTCGAGGCCCGGCTCTTTCACTTTGGCTATCCGCCGCTTATGGAGGCACTGTGGAGGGACTGCGGATCAGGACTGCTGCCACTTCTGTCCAGAGCGAGAGCCGTGGGCGCAGCGGTCTCACTGGATATGACCCTGCCTGACCCACAGAGCCCCGCAGGAAGTGCGAACTGGCGAGCCATCCTGGCGAACGTTCTCCCGTCAGTCGATATCTTCACACCCAGCATTGAGGAAATCCTGTTCATGCTCGAACCGGACAACTTCGCACGAATAGCGGCAGGCACTGGCGACTCTGATATGATTGACGAGATTCCCGACGAAACATATCCGCGTCTGGCGGAGCGCATCCTGACAATGGGTGTCAAGGTGGTCATGATCAAGGCTGGGCATCGCGGAGCCTATCTGCGCACGGGATATCTCACTTCCCTGTCCGCGGAGGCTTCACCGCTAGGCTTGAATGACCTGGACGGGTGCCCGCAGGGCGAATGGATACCGCCGTTTCCCGCGGAGCCTGACCGGATTCGCAACGCCTGTGGTGCCGGTGACTGCGCGATCGCCGGATTTCTTTCCGCTCTGCTTAGCGGCGAGAGCATCAGGAAAGCAGCAACGTACGCTATGCTCGCGGGACGTGATAACCTCTACGGAGAGGACACTCTGTCGGGTCTGCGGGAGTGGTCGCAGATGACAGACGAGATTAGAGAAATGGGAGAAACACTGTGAATAGAGTCATTGCCGGATTTGTCGGGTTTGGCGAGGTCAACACGCCTCGTGAGTTTATTGATGGGCGGTGCGAAGAGGCCGCGCGGCTACTGGAGCAACAGGGGATCGAGCTGGTTAAGACCGATCCGGTCAGCGACGATGTTGACGGCGCTCAGGCGCAGAGAGCAGTCCGAGAACTGAAAGCTGGTCCCGAGTTCGATGTCTTGATCGTGTGCGTGGCCGGTTGGATCCCATCTTGGGCTGTCTTTTCAGTCATTGAGCCGTTCAAGCACAAACCAATCGTGCTCTGGGGGCTGAGCGGTTGGCAGGAAGGTTCGCGGTTTGTGACGACCGCTGATCAGGCGGGCACCACGGCACTCCGCAAACCCATGGCAGACATGGGCTACACATTCAAGTATGTGGTTACGTACCGTGGTCAGTCTCCACGAGTTGCAGAGGCCGTCAGCTATGCCAAAGCCGCAAACGCCGCTGCCTGGCTAAAGAGTGCCCGAATTGGCATGGCCGGATACCGTGACATGCGCCTATATGGAACCCTCTATGATGGCGTGTCGCTCAAGTCTACGATCGGGCCTGAGATCGAACATTTCGAGCTGCTGGAACTGGCGCAACTGATGGAGAAGGTTGACCGCGCCGAGGTCTCACGACTGGCAAAGGAAATTCGTGAGCGCTGGGTCTTTGTGCGCGACCCCAGACCGGGTACGATTGAGAAATCCGTGGAGCTCTATCTGGCAATTCGAGCCAAGATCGAGGAACGCGGCTATCAGGGCTTTTCATACAACGATGTTGATGGTATCAAGAAGCTCCTTGGATTTGCGCCCGCTGGGGCGATGACGCTTCTTCACGACGAACTGGCCATTTCTTCTGTGCCTGAGAACGACAGCCTTGGCGCAGTCACTCAGATGATGGTCATGGCTGTGACAGGACAGACGGCTGCCTATCTGGAGTTCTACGAGTTTCTCGAAGACGGAGCATTGATGGGTGTGCCTGACTACGTGCCTGCCGCAATTGTCGACGGCAAGGTCACTGTCATGCCCAATGCTTTTGGAGGCTTCGGTGAGGGATTGCTGAATGTCTCGAAGCTCAGAACCGGCATCGTCACCATCGCCAGACTTGGATGCGTCGGCGACTGGTATCAAATGCACATCACCAATGCGGATGCGCGCTCACCGATGCCGTGGGAAGAAGCTGGCTGGGCACCGCCTGCTCCGCAATTGCCTAGCTTGGAATTGGTCTTCGACTACCCGGTAGAGGACTTCGTGCAGAAGGTAATGAGCCAGCACTATATCATCTCCTATGGAGATAACCGGGCGGCACTAACCGATCTGTGTGCGATACTCGGCGTTGACGTGGTCTGAGAGAGTCCGGAACACATAACCCAAGGTCTCGCTCGATGCGGTCGGGCCGAACGCTCAAGCGTTGCAGCCGCGGATGAGAAACAATCAGGCGGCTGCACGCAGTTTGTAAGAGAGAACCCTGATCTGGTCGCGGTACTTCGCTACCGTTCTGCGGGCAATGTGCACGCCCTGCATCGATAGACGCTGGGCAATCTCGTTGTCGGTGAGAGATTCGGATGACGTCTCAACTATCTGTTTGATCAAGTTGCGCACGGGCATTGCGGAGTCGAAGAAGACTTGGAAAGGCACAACTTCACCGGCAGGAAGCCTGCAGTACTTGTCAGAGAGCGCCCTGCATACCGTTGATTCGTGGACTCCTATGGCAGCGGCCACGTCTTTCTGGCGAAGCGCTTTCATCCCGCTTGCTCCAATTTCGAGAAAACCCTTCTGACACTCCGCCAGGTAGGTTGCAACCCTGGCAAGAGTCTGTTTGCGCAGGCTGATGGCATCCAGTATCGTGCGTACCCGTTCCACGTGTTCGCGGACGTGTTTCGCGTCGCAGGCACTGATCGTCCGATCCCCAGACTCCGCAGCCTGATTCAGTTCGGCGTAGGTTTCGTCGACCTTAACAACGCTCCCCAGTGTGTCAACCACCTCCGCCGTGAAAGAGCCTCCACAGCGATGGAAGATGACATCCGGGACGATCGCCCCTGATGTGTCCGGGGCCAGCTCGCGAAATGGTGCCGTGTAGAGAGAAGACGGGTTAGGGGTTACTCGCTCGCGGATCAGCTCCGCCGCGTCCGCGACAAGACCCGGACTGATCCTGGTTCGAGAGGCCACGGCTTTCAGTCTCCGCCGCGAGAAGTCGTCCCAGCACTCCCTGAGTATCCGTTCGGCGGCACACACAACGGGATCGTTCTGGTCAAGAGCGTTTAGCTGCAAGAGCAGACACTCCTGGAGATTGCGGGCGCAAATGCCGGGAGGATCGAAAAGCTGAAGTCTGTTCAGCATATCCTCGATTTCGGGCACGGCCGCGGCGAAGACCTCCGCGGTTTCGTAGAGGGACTCACGAAAGTAGCCGTCTTCGTCCAGCGACTCAATGATATAGTTGGCAATCCGAAGCTGCCTGCCGCTAAACGCCATCCCGGCCTGCTCCTTGAGATAGTCCGTCAGGCTCTTTCCGGCCGCCACAGTCCCAAATGGGTCAAACACATTTTCGGCAAGGCTGGCGAACGAGCGCTCCAGATGCTCACGTTCCGTGGATGCCTTGATCTGAACTCCGCGGCTGCCCGCGCTCCCGCATACCGGACATACGGCCAGACTGCTCAGGAATCCGCATACGCCGCACCGCGCGTTCTCTTCAACGCTGAGCGCAGGGTTTTCCATCGCCTCTGTTTGGATAAACTCCTGCAGTTCCAAAGAACCCATGTTGAGAATTGCGTTAGCCTGAATCTGGATGGGGATAGTTCTAATCTGTTGGCTCTGGTTGGAGGACAACTTCTGCATAGTCTAGGTGGACAACCTCTCTCTTTTCCGTGTTCTACACCTCGATTATTGGCTGAGTGGCCCTGCTTCTTGAGCAGCTTTTGAAGGAAGAATAGGTCCTATACGACCTATGCGATCTATAAGACCTATAATCATTTGCGACGCTCTCTTAGGCACGTGACGAGCGAGGCAACACCTATCGCATCGTCGCCAAAGCGCTCGCGGATGATATCCACGGTACGCTCGATCTTCTGGTTGCGTTCGCGCTCTCCAATAAGAGACAGTTGGCTGCAGTCGCCACGTACCAGATCGGAGAAGAGCACCCTCACTCCGCATATCTCAACACCTTCATTCATCTGCCGGTAGAGCAGATTCCGGAGCGTCTGCAGAATGGTGTATGGCGAGTCTGTTGGAGTTTTGAACCTCGCAGACGAAGGCCTGGGAATGCTTCGAGGCGAGCCAACCCGAAGATCCAGCGTCACTTCCGATGCCAGAACAAAACGCTTTCTGAGTCTGCTGCAAGCTTCACAAGCAACAACGCCAAGGCATTCCTCTACAGCAAACGGCTCATCGACGGCGTGTTCCAGCACGCGTTCGATTGTAACAATGTCCGGAGGATATCCGTTCTTCACCCGGGCAAAGTCGATGCCCACGGCTTCCATCCCAAGACGAATGCCGGTCTCTCCAAACTGCCGCACAAGCAGCTTCTCAGATATTGCCGCCAGCTCACCAATCCGACTGATACCGAGTCCCGTCAGACGTTTGAGAATCCGGGGCGTGACTGACGGCAGAAGCCCGACATCAAGCCCAGCAAGGAATCCTCGCTCAAATCCCGGTCTCACAGACACAAAAGGCCTCATAAGCGAAGACGCGATCTTCGCCACGAGTTTGTTCGTTGCGCAGCCGATATATACGGGCACACCGACAGCCCCCAGTACACCGTCCGATACTCCGGCACAGATGTTCGCCAAGCTCCCAAACAGCCGCCTGCAACCAGTAACATCAATAAATGCGGCACCGAGGGCTTCCGGCTCCACAAGTGGGCTGTATGTCGACAGAACATCGAACACCGAGTTGGACGCTGCGGCGTAACTCGCGCGATCATACCGAACAGCAACCGCCTCCGGGCACGCACGCAGCGCTCTCCGCACGATCATGCCTTTCCTCACTCCCGAAAGCGTAGCCTCACGCGATGCCGACACGACCACTCCGATGCCGTTAGCTCGCGCGTCCGCCACGATCACAGGCCTGCCGGCAAGCTCGGGGGTCCGCTTCTGCTCGATCAGAGCGGGAAACTGGCCGGTGTTTATGTGCAGAATAGTCCGGTGGAGCATAACAACTACATTATGCACTATCGAACATATGTTTGTCAATAGGATTCGGGAGTTGAAGGACGTAGGAGAGCAGTTCAATGTGCTCCGGTGCCTCACCCTGTCACGTCGCAGCAAGGAAAGAAGCCTCCCGTTCTCGGCACGTCCGATCGCTTTCCCAGCATGCCGTCATCAAAACTGCCGTGTTTGACGGCGATCAAGGAATGTCGAGATTGTACACCCAGCCATAAGGGAAAGCCGGATTATCTCTATAGAGTCTCTTCCGGTATCAGGCAATCACCTCCGGCACAGGTAACGAACGGAAAAGTGGGCTGCGGCCGCAAATATGGTTGACTTCGGAGCAGTAGAATTGCATACTAGAGAAGGCGGGCCGAATGATCAGCTTGCGAACGGCAAGCCCGGATCCTGTATGAGTAATCTCGGGCTATCTGCCTCGCTGGCCATGCGACCAGTCAATCGCATCGGCACTCACATACTGGACGTGCCGATGAAGAGCTAGCGCACGGAGACGGACAATGGACAACGTATTCGAGGTCAGAGCCCATCATCTGCTGTGTGCGTTCTGCGCGGCCGCAGGATGTGAACACACCCCAGCAGGGAAGAACGTCACCGATACTCTGATAGGCGCTTTCAACGCCAACCCCTGCCTGCCCGTCAGCCTGAGTGCCGACGTCGATCTGGCTCGCGTCCCCTATGCAGATGTCGATTCGGCAGACGAGCAAATATCGGAACCGGAGTTCCGAAACGGGAAGCAGGACTACGCCGGAAGAATGCGGGATCTTGAAGTCCTGAGCAGACTGGGCCTCCAGCCTCATTCCGTCAATTCCGCATTCGATATCGTGCGGCTGATGTTCAGGAACATCAACAGCCTTGAGGGCATATGCTTCTACAGCGTCGAACCGACTACTGACTGGCCCGAGTGCCCGAATGCGAGGCTGGACTCGTTCAAGGAGCTGAGCACCGAGGCTTTTGATGATTACTATTCCCTCCGCCTCTGCCGCAAGCTTGGTAGAGAGTTTGAGGGAAGAGGGCCGTATTGTCTCATGCCTATCAGAGACACCGCGGCGATGGACCGGGCCAAGAAGAATTCGTGCGAGGCAATTGCAGAAGCCAACAGGCTGTTCATCAGGCCGCATCACCTGCTTTGTCTGTGCTGCCTGTTTGGTGGCAACGGTATGGACAGTCCCCTCGAAGAAGATAACCTGGTTGAGATCGCGGCAAAGATACGCAAGGAGCCGGAGATACCAGTTACACTGGTGGAGGGTTGTTGCATGGTGTGTGACCCATGTCCGGCGTTCGATCCTGAGCGGCACATGTGCCATTTCATGTTCGTAAAGGACCAGTTGAAGGACCTGAAGGTTCTGCATAGGCTGGGGCTTCCGCCCGGTGCCACTCTCCCCGCCCGTAACCTGTTCAATCTACTCTACGAAAAGGTCAACTCGACGAGCGAGATCTGCGGCCCGGTAGCAACGAGCGAGCACTCTTTGATGTGGGCGCCCTGTGGCAACGGCGGCAGCGGAAACTACGACCGGGCACGCTCAGCCGGATTTCCGACGAATGATCAGTAGTGGATATGCTGAGGCGATTCTGCGCCACTTCTGCGAGTAGTGGTGACTCCGTTCCTCCACCGTCAACGTACGGGGGCTGTGTTGGTATGCCGCGGGAATGCCGGAATCTGGATCCCGGTAGGCGCGGCTTCTCGGAGAAATCAGGTTGCGACTGGTTCCGGAGTTAACCACGCATACCGGATGGTCCTGAAACTCGGAGAGCAGCCGACCCAGGCGACTCGCCCAACAATGCTGCGGCATTGTGGCGGCGGCCCCCGCAGTTATGCTGTCGCCCATGGCGACCATGCGGGTGAATGGCTCTGAGTCGCGCTGTGTCACTATAGGGCTCCCCCTCAATTGTAAGCCGGCTGGCCTGCGTGCCCCGCACGGATGTCCTGCGGGTCGAACGGCGCTCCGTCCAACCTCGCGGCTATTCGCCTCGATTCGTTCGGCAAGAGATCGAAATATGCATCGGAGAAACGTATATGGTCGGCGCACCCGAAGTGTACGGCATGAACGAACGCATCGCTAGTCACCGTGAATGAGACTGAGTCACCGCTGCATTGGATATCTGACACGGTGAGATTGGGGGGAGCCGCCTCCATAGCTCTGAAGTCGACCATCCGCAGAGTGGCTGGGATGACCGAGGTCTCTTTGAGTGACTTAACATAATACACACCCCTCTGAAGGTCGTGGTCACCCAGAGGCAGCCGGGCAACTTCGATACATTTCGAGCAGGGCGGAACTGTGACGGCGTTCCTGTGAGTATCGTGTTTCCGGCCTTCGAAAGTGGTGTAACCGTATTCCAACTCCAACTCCGGCGCTTCGAGACTGTCATTCAGGAAGAAGATGCGGATCACTCCATCTTTTTGTCTCAGCGCCAGCTTCTGGTGTGCAAGAGCACGTTTGACATAGTAGTAGGAGATCTTGCGCGTGACGTAGTAGTCGATCATACTCCATCCTACCTCGCCCCAGGCGTCATTGTAACTCCAACTCAGGGCGCCGGCGTTATGTTCCGCGCAGCGCATCGACTCGAAAGCATATCCCAGCATCACTCCCTGGAACAGGCCTCCGAAGAAGATATACTCGTCAGCCGTAAGGTTCTCTGGGTCGATGTAGTGCTTCGCGATGCCGGCTGCCAGGGCATTCTTCTGAGGCAAGAGCTGATTGGCCGAATAGAAAAAGGTATTAAATGGGTTTGTATGCATCTGCCACAGCTTGCTGTCGACATCGATCTCATCGGAGCCCAGATACTTCTGAATCGACGACCGTTTGCCGGGGCCGATGCAGCCAAACTCCGATACGAACTTGCAGGCCACCTTGTCGTATTCCTCAGGGCGGATGCGTTCATCGGGGTTGTCGCTCATGAATACCCAGTGATGCCTGTCACCGCAGGCTTCACTCTCCATATCGGTTTCTCCGCCGTAAGGGGAAGAATTCCAGTAGGGTATATCCGGGCAGTTTCTCTTCAGAATGAGCGGCATGCTGTAGTTGTACAGCAACGCCCCTCTGGGAGAAGCCGGCTTCTTTCCGTCCGCGTCCCAAAGATTCGGAGCAGACTCGTTGTTGCCGCACCAGAGAGCAAGACAGGGATGGTTGCGTAGTCTCTTGGTTTGATAGTCCACTTCCTTCTCCGCCTCGCACCTGAACCACTCCAGCTCATCCGGATAGGCTGCGCAAGAGAAGCCGAAGTCCTGCCATACTAGGATGCCGCACCGATCGCAACAGTCATAGAAGTAGTCCCTCTCATAGGCGTCACAGCCGTTGATCCGGAAGAGATTGAAGTTCGCCTCGCGCGCCTCCCGAACAAGGGTTTCATACTTCTCGTCGGTCACGCGCCCATAGATGGAATCCGGTGTCTCCCAGTTGGCGCCTTTGCCGAAGATCCGTATGCCATTAACAACGAGAGCGAATAATCTGTTGTCGGGATCGATCTTATCTGTATTAAGGACGATGGTGCGAATCCCAGTGGTGAATTCGTGCGCGGCATTCCCGCCCTGCGAAGACCGGGCGTTGACCCGCACGGTATACAGGTTCTGTGCGCCCATACCGTTAGGCCACCAGGGATGTGGGTCCTCTATGGTGAATGGAAACGAGACGTAGTTTAGGCCGGATGTGGCGAACACTTCCTTCTGTGCAGACTGAACCACCGCGCCACCAAAAAGAATATCGACTTGAACGGTGACGTCCAGGGTGGATATAACGCGAATATTGTCCAGTTCGACTTCGACGCTGACCCGCGCGCACGCATCCCCAAGCTGGTCCGTGGTAAACCGGACACTCCTGACCGCTATGTCATCATATGCTTCGATCCGGGCGTCCCCCATGATGCCGCAGGTGGCGATTCTCGGATTCCAATCCCAACCGTAGACATACTGCGGCTTCCGTACGAAGGCTCTTCGCTCGTCGCCCCTAGGGCCTCTGCCTCGCTTGTGTTCGGCAGAGATCAGGTGCGTGATCTTGGACAGATCGAGGTCGCTCACGTATTCCAGTCCCGATGTGACGCGCACGACCAGGACGTTGTCCCGCTCGTTCAGCAGATCGCGCACATCCCGACGGAATGGATACATCCCGCTGCGGTGATGACCCAGATGCACGCCATTGAGAAACAAGTCCGCATGGACATCCAGCCCCTCTATGACCAGCTCACCGTTCTGGGCATTGAGAAGCTCCGGGGCGGCCGAAAAGACCTTCCTGAACCACCACGACTTCTGCTCAATCCATTCGGACTTGAAGCAGTTGTCGGCGACGACCGGGTCGCCAATCACTCCGGCCTCGATCAGCGGCACATGCACATCGCACGGAAGCGCCTCCACGTCCATCCAGCCAGTCTCACTGCAGGCTATGGCGGCATGGGAGTGCCAATCGACGTACAGTTCTTCCTGCCGAAGCTGCCACTTTTTTCCGAGTTCACACACGTGCATGATTCAGTTTACTCCTACTCGCTTACCAGTCTCTGGATTTCGCTCTCGATTCGGTTCATATCCAGTGGATATGCGCCAAACTCATTTGCCACCCTGACCATCTCAAAGATGTTCTCATCGGGCGTGCCCGGACCGCACTGATCGCCGGTAGAGAGTATGAATCCGCCACCCAAGCCGGCGTCTCGCACAGCTTCTAGGGACTTCTGCCTAACAAGCGTCGGTGCAGCTCTCAGCATGACATCCGTCGTGTGCAGGTTCCCCATGAAGGCCAGCCGGCACCCATAAGTTCGCTTGACCTCCGCGAGGTCAATATCGCCCAAGGGGAGCGGCTCCAACGGATTTAGCATTCTGATATCCGTATGTTCCACAAGCAGATCGGCGAGGCGGCGATTCTTGCCGCAACTGTGTATCATCGTCGGTATTCCCGCATTACTGGCCATACGCGACCATTTCTTGAGCGCTGGGATGGCGTACTTCATCGCCAAGTCCGGCGAAGCCAGTGTGATCGTACCCGAACCGCCGAACAATATGTAGTCCAGGCCGGCCTGCAACGCCAGGTTCATCAAGCGGTCTCCGCGTTCCAAGTCCCACTCGAACCATTCTTGCAGGATATCCGGCGTGTCCATCTCAGCATAGGTCAACGCCTCGATACCGCCCTGGATGTAACTGTTCCAGTTGTGGAAGCCCGGATACGTGATCGTTACGCCGAAAGCGTGGTTCCTCTCGTCACATGCCCGACGAAATGTCTCCAGAGTCTTCGTGTCCAGCGCGGCGGGCGTCGGCTTAGTGTGTCTGAATTTCCTAAAATCCGCGGCTAGGTCCTTGATCGGTTTGTCGATCATCATTGCTTGGTCGCCGCGAAAACAGACACCCATGGCTGTGAGCGCTCCGTCCGGTGTCTCGATGGTTGACGTGCGCACCAGGGTGTCGTTCGTTGTGTCCAGTTTGTCGTGGTGCTTCCACTCGCAGGACGCGGCTTCCCCGACGGTCGGCAGCCCGAGGACCGGTGCAATCCAGGCATCAAGATCGAAGTAGTCAGCCGCATCCAGATATGCTTGCCAAAGTGGAATTTGATCCGCCTCGCCGAACGACCAATAATCCCGACTCCCAAGCCCAGCACGCCGCAACGGGACATAGGTAGATATGTCCGGTGCGACGGGCACCCGATCTGGCATCCGATTATTCATCGCTTCCAGGAAACGTTGGCGTGACGTCATAGCGTCCTCCTCGTCGTCGCGTCAGGGTCCCATTTTAGCAGTATCCCATCACCCAAACCGAACTCTTCCGCCGCATCCATGACGGCGCGGAAGCTGGAGGTTGGCGTGCCGGGACAGACATTGGCGCCGTCGCTCAGCATAAGGCCGCCGCACGGCCCCATCTCTTCGATGCATTCCAGGGCAGCGGCCTTCACCTCATCGTAGGTCCCGTCCTTCATGAGCATGGGATTGATGTTGCCCCCCAACAGCGCCTCACCGCCCAGGACCTCGGAGATGACCCGTGGCGGGACCAGGTAGCCAAAGAGGTCGAAGTTAGTCATACGGAGGTCTTCCTTGATCGCTTGGAGTAGGTGCCGACTATCACCGCACATATGGACAATGCGTTCCTTCTGCCCAAAAAGATCGAACAGTTGACGAGTGTAGGGCACGCAGAAGCGGCGGAACATCTCCACAGACAAGATTTGAGCCGAGTCCTCGGCAATCCAACAGGTATCTGTTCGCAAGGCCGGTTCAATCTCACGCAGGTGCTTTATCGCCGCGATCTCGCCCAGGGTGATCTTCTGTAAGAACCGATGGCAGGCTTCGGGATATTCGAGCATCCACCAGTAGAAATCCGTTCCAACCAGATCGACTGCGATCATCTGCGGACTCAAGCCCCCGGTGCCGATGGTCACGGCGATGGAGCCCTCCTCGCCGTTGAATGTCACTCTAGTCTCCCGCGCCAACTCCTTCATGCGCCGCCACCACTCAATACTTGTCCCGCGCAGGCCCGTTTCCGGATCAGCTACCTGGAACTCCTCCATCTGCTCGATGGTATGGATCACCGGCACGGCGCAAGGTGGATCGTTATCGAACCAACTCACTTCCCCGCCATGGCCGCTGGGGGGAACAACGTTGTCAAAGTATGGCGCGACAGTGATCGTTGGCCCGGTGCATAGGTCTTCGGGAATGTTCTCGAGGCGGTACTTGGCGAACTGAAGCTGCCAGTAGAACTGGGTTTCAGGGTCCCTAAAGAAGTCGATGTAGCGCAGATGGAACGGCGGCGCAAAGAACCGAGGGGCAATGCAGTATGTCACTGGCACCCGGTCGACGTAGCGAAACTCCCCTCGCGCGGCGAGCCGCCTGCGACTCATCTCCATCCTTTCGAAAGGATACTCGATATCAATCTCAAGTGTCACGATCATACCTCGGCACTGTTTTCGCGTTAGGGCTTGGAATGCCATACCTCGGCTACTGCCGAAGCTACAGGTTTCAGGTGGCCGTCAAAGTCGATCAGCGAAGTGTTAATCGTCAGCGGAAATGTGTCGTGTCCTGACCACATCAACACGCCACCGCATCGCGGGAAGCGGGTCTTGCACACCTGCATCTCCCGACGCATCATCCGGGCCTGGTTCTCCTGGCTCCACACCACATACTCCGCGAGGTCGCGGGGCTCGCGTCCGTGCAAAGCGGTAAGCTTCTGCCAGTCTAACCACCAGACCGTAAGCCGAGACCAGTAGGCATTCTCTGCAGTGGGCGGGAATGTCCGCATATCGCCGGCATACTTTCGGATCATCTCAATCGAGCTGGCGCCGGCGCTATAGACCTCCGATCGAAACAGCGCATCATCCTCAGCCCAATACGCCTCCGCCTCCTCGATCGGAAGACTGGCGCCGCCGTCGTGCACATCCCAATGCAAGTGCTTGCCAAAATCCTCCGGTTTCGCGGAAAAGCGGGGGCCAGATGGGGACGTGGGCACGAAGCCCCGGCCCGGGTCGCATTCGACGACCACCTGCCGCAGCCGACGCAGCATCGGATGCTCCAAGGAGCAGGGCTTGCCGATGCCGATCTTGCGTCCCTGGAGGTCGCCACACAATTCGTTGCCTCCGCACCAGAGGACGAGCGCGGCGTGATGCCTCCTGCGTTCGATGTAGGACCGCGCAATCGCGGCAACTGCTTCAATGCTGGCCTCGTCCTCGGGTGGCCAGTTCTCTATTCCAGAAGAGCTGAGGGGGAAATCTTGCCAGACCAGCAAGCCCATCTCGTCGCAAAGATCATAGAACCATTCGCGCTCAAGGAACTGGCAGCCGTTGACGCGGAACAGGTTCAGTCCCATATCCCGGTACTGGCTCAGCCGCGCCTCGTAATCCGCGAACGTCAGATCGGCAAAGGTCGCACACAGAGGCGGGAAGTTCACTCCCTGCAGGAAGATCGGTCGGTCGTTGACCAAGCAGACCCACGGATCGGCCTCGGGCGGCGCGCCATCGCACGGCCTCCATTCCACTCGTCGGAAGCCGACGCGGCGCTCCTGTCGATCGTGTTCTCTGTTATGGTCGTCCAATAGGCGGCAGACAACGCGGTACAGCGGCTGCGCTCCCTCAAGATTGGGCCACCAGAATTCCACGGCAAGGTTGTCCCACGTCACTCCACGCTCAACTTCAGCCGTGGTGAGCGTTTCTTCGCGGATCACAGTGCCGTTGCGCTCCAGCGACACGTGGGCGCGATACCCAGATGCGTCGGCTAGTTCGGCCGAGACTTTCAGGATGCCGCTGCGACTGTGCGTGTCTGCGTCTGCGACGCACCGAAAGTCGCGGATCTCGCCGTCGGCGACGGCCACGAGTGATATACTGTCCCAAATTCCGATCTGTACAATTCGAGGTACCCAATCCCACGTGTAGTTGAATCGGGGCTTCCAATCTGTCATCCGAGATGTATAGCCGAACTGACCGAGCCAGCGCGGAGGCAGGTCGAACACGATTTCCAACACATTGTCTGTCGGCTTCAGATACGGTGTGATTGTGAAGACGTGGGGTATGTGCGTGCCTCTGAAATAGCCCGCTTCACAACCATTAACGAATACCCAGCCGGCGCTGTCCAAGCCCAGACACTCCAGGCGGAACTGCGCCCGCGAATCAAACCACGCATCCGGAAGGCGTACACGGTACATCCAGTGGCGGTTCTCAACCCACTCGCAGACTCGGGCATTGACGCCGACGTTCCAGTCGGGAAGCACGCCAGCCGAGCGTAGCGCACCCTGCACAGATCCAGGCACCTGCGCCGGAATCATAGGCACATCCACGCAGGCTGCTGGGCCTGTAGTGCCAGGTTGCCGTTCGAAAAGCCATAGGAAAGGCGTGTACCCCTCAACAGTCCAATCGAGGGAGGCTAGATCAAAGACGCGTCTTCTCATTCCTATTATCCTTTTTCCAAAGAGCGGCCTGACTAGCGAACGGGTGGACTATATCCATTGCCCAGTTTGCGCAGTTCGTCGGCGATGCGGTCGCGGTCAAGCGGGTACGCGCCAAATTCCTTCGCCACCCGGACCATCTCAAATATGTTCTCGTGGGGGGTATCACGGCCGCACTGATCGCCGGTAGATAGCACGAAGCCTCCGTTATCACCTGCATCCAGGATCGCCTGCAGACTCGCCCGTCGCACGTCGCGCACACTTCCCCGCAACATGACATCGGTGGTGTGCAAGTTCCCCATCAGCGCAAGCCTGTCTCCAAAGCTCTTCTTGCACTCCGCCAAGTCGCAGTCTCCCATCGGCGGAATCTCAAGCGGATTGATGTAGTCCAGATCTGTCTCATTCGCGCACATTTCAACGATGTCACGCTCCCTGCCACATGAGTGTATGCCTACGAGAACTCCGGCCTGTCTGCACATCTTTGTCATCTTCTTGATGGTGGGAAGCGAGAGCTTTCGGAACAGCTCGGGCGACTGAAGTGTTATCGAACCGCTGCCTCCCGTAAGAACTGACTCCACTCCGGCAATGATCGCCATTTCTGTTTGCCGAATGCACACTCTATCGATCATTGCCACCAGTTCCTCGAACAGTTCGGGGTAGTCGTGGTACGCGTATGTCAGCGGTTCCATGTCCATCAGGCCTACACAATTCTGGAGTCCGGGCGGCCACACGCCACAACACAGCATCCCGGAATCACCCATCTCCTCCTGCTGCCGTCTATAACTGCTCGCGTCGCAAGAGATAACGTCCGAGAACAGGTGCCGCAGTTTCTTGAAATCCTCCTTGAAATCTTTAACTGGCTTCTCGATCACGGTGCAGGGATTTTCGCGAGGATACACGGTTACGGACGTCAGATCTCCATCCGGAGTGCTTAAGACGGTAAGCACTTCCCACTTCGCGTCATCTTTGCTGATTACTTCGGATCTGTGGCTCACTTCGCTCGCACTCGTGAACTGAAGCGTGCCGTTGTACATCCATCCATCAATTCCGAAGAATTTCACCGCATTGATATATGCTGTCTGCAGTGCGGGGTTCCGATTGAACTCGACTTCCCAAAACGGTTTGCCCGTTAGGCTGCACGGAATCATAATCGAGATGTCCGGGGTAGCTGGAACCCGGTCCGGCTGTTGGTTTCTAAGAGCGGTCAGTATTCGTTCTTTTCCGGTCATCGAGTACTCATGAACTCCTTCTATTTGCCGTGATACATCGTAATGAATCATGCTCCAGCATCCAGCAGAATATTTATACCACCAACAAAGCCATTGTGTCAATCTCACTCCCATCTCGTCGTAGTATACACGAAGTGGCACTTGACAGCCCTCCAGGAATCAGGTATAAAGCATACGCATGTCATGCTCAAGCATGATATACTATGCCAAACCACGAATTCAGGAGGCCTTCCATGAGTGTTGATCGAAGCTCATCAACAGGACTATCCGAAGAAGTCTACCGCCAAGTCAGAAGCAGGATAGTAAACGGCGAGCTGGCTCCCGGCAAAAGGCTTGTCCAACGTCAACTTGCTGCTGAGTATGACACCAGCAATCTGCCGGTCATCGAGTGCATTCGTCGCCTCGAAACAGATGGGCTTGTTGAGAACATCCCCGGATTTGGAGCGGAGGTAAGAGAGTTCACCCAGCACGATCTGCTCTTCGTATGTAAACTGAGGGCGAGCGTCGAGTCGACAAGTGCGGCTCTATTTGCCCTGAATGGCAGCCGGGTGCAGCGGATGGAACTTGCAAAGCTCGGGCAGCGGTGTGATGACGCCTTGTTGGCGCTGGATGAGCCTGGATACGGTGAAGCCGATATTGCACTCCATCTACATATAGCCAAGTGCTCCGGGTCACCGCTCTTGTGCCAATTCGTGGAGAAGTCGTTCGTCATATCAGCCACGGTCCTGAATAGGCTCCTGGCAGATGAAACGTGGCCAACTGGTGTTTCACAAGGAGAGCACAATGACCTCATTGCGGCGGCGAACAGCGGCAATCCTAAGCGTGCGGAAAAGGCCGCACTGAAACATCTGAACCACGGATTTCGCAGGATCATTGAGCAGTCGGGGCTGAACTACCTGACGGAAGTACTCTGAGACAGCGTGTGCTCTGAGAATGTGGGGGGACAAGTGATAAAGAGAGGGTTTACGATTATTGGCTTGCCTGTGGAAAACGTTTCTGCTCTGTGAAGAATACCCGGAAGATCGAGCATTAACATGCAGTAGCCTGGATTCGGTCTGACACTTGCGATAATCTAGTCGAGATTGAACAGAAGCGCCTGGCACGAGCCCCTACGAAATCGTGACTTCTTCCCGCAGTGTCTCAAAGAACCGATCCCTCGCGTGTCTCTCAATCCACGGTTCGTGGCCGCACTTCGCAAGCAGTATGAACTCGAAGTCCCTCAAAACGCGCGACAGCGGCTCCCTGACCCCTTCTGCGGGATGAGGGTCGTAGTCACCGTGAATCGCCGTCACGGGACAGGTAACGCTGCTGCCCATATCAAGTAGCTGCCCACTCTCTCTCATCTCGGCGGCCTCGCTCCAGACCTTGGTCATGATATCGTACTTGTATTCTATGACGTCGTTCTCGTGAGGGAGTGGGTCATAGGAGTCGGTCTTTGAGAAAAGTGCTCCGAACTGGGCCATCAGTTCGCACTTGTTGTCATTCGCAGGGTCTTGGAGGGCCATCAGCACCGTGGACAATTTCCGGATAACCGCTTTACCTAGACGACCGAGCCGGGTGAGCTCAATACTCTCGGCGTATCTGGCGTGGTACGGTCCGCTGCCCACCATAATCAGCTTACTCACGAGTTCAGGATAGCGGGCCGAAAGGATGAAACCGAGCATAGCTCCCCAGGAGCAGCCGATCAGGACAACTGGAGTCTCCGCCGCCGACTCCAACTGGGATTTTAGTTCCAGCACCTGGCCATCAACAGAATCCGCTGTCTGGAGTGGCTCCAACACGCCCACAGTCGAGCAGAGCCCGCGCGCCACTGGAGCTGCACTCCCCGGAGCCCCCGGACCACCGTGCAGCACGGCCACTCTGTATGGCGCGCTACCGTACTTTCTAATCGTTGATTCACAAGCCATAGCTACTCTTCTCCTGCCGGATTCTCAACAACCGACAGGCAGAATCTCCGCCCCACCCCTACTCTCTGAGAAACTCGCCAATCTTCTCCACGGACGTTGTGCCTTTGCAGCGCGGAAGGTGACGCAGGAACTCTTTTCCGTAGGAACGCGAATGGATTCTGGAGTCCAGGATGGCGACCACTCCGCGATCTGATTTCGTGCGTATCAAACGACCGAATCCCTGCTTAAGCCTGATCTGCGCCTGAGGCATCGCGTATCCGCGAAACCAGTCGCCACCGTCTCGCTCGATCTCCTCGCACCGCGCTTTGTGGGTCGGGTTGTCCGGCACCGCAAATGGAAGCTTGTCAATTATGACGCATGACAAACGTTCACCTTTCACGTCCACACCCTCCCAGAAACTGTGCACTCCCATCAGGCACGCTCGGTCATCACTGCGGAATTCCTTGATGAGACGCTCGTTGGACATCTCTCCCTGCCGCAAGAGTCGATACGGCACGTGCTCGACAATTCGCTCAAAGACGCAGTTGAGCATTCGGTAGGATGTGAAGAGAATGAAAGCCCGGCCTTGAGTCTGATCCAATATTGTAGATATGCGTGCGGCAACCGCATCCGCATATTCGGGCTTCTCCGATGGCGTGTCCAGATCGTCCGGCACATAGAGCAGGGCCTGAGTCTTGAAATCAAACGGCGACCCAAGTATCTTTCCCTCGCACTCGGTCAATCCGACCCTCGACCGGTAGTAGTCAAACGAGCCCGATGTCGAGAGCGTTGCAGAGACGCATACGCCCGAGTTCTTCGTGTCCCAGAGTGCGTTTCTGAGGATGCTTGCCACGTTCACGGGAGTCAGATGGAGAAAGCAGTTCACGAACCGCGAGCCGGTGGGCTTCTCGCACCACTTGAAGTAGTTGGGGTCGGAACTCGCAAAGATCTCCGTCAGTTCGTCCCTCATTCTAAGAACCATCCTGCGGTATCCGTCGATACGGTCCTTGAGTTCCGGGTTCCCCTCCGTGTCCTGATCCTGGAGTTGGGCGGCAAGCCCGTCCAGAAGCGTAACCAGCTCTCCGGCGGCCGTCTCAACCTGTGCCCGCTCAACCTTTTCGTACATCTCGTCGAAGAAGAACTCGCTCCTGCGCATAGTCGCGAAAGCCTCAAATAGACTTGCGTTGGCACCCTCAATGAGCTGATATTCTCCCTGTGAAATGGCTATATCACGGCGCTTCTTGAGACGGTTCAGAATTGAGTTCACTCTGTAGTTGGAGAACTCGATGCCAAATATGTCTCCCGCCACGTCTTCGAGGTGATGCGCTTCATCGAATATGACAACATCGTAGTCGGGAAGAATGCCTGACCTCGGGTCAAGCATCTTCAGACTCAGGTCGGAAAAGAACAGCGAGTGATTCACCACAACTATGTCCGCTGCCTCGGCCTGTCGTCTCATCCTATAGTAGAAGCACCGCTCAAGGTAGTACGGGCATTCCTGACGGCGGCATGTGTCGGGATTGCAGCAGACCTCGTTCCAGTCCGGAAACACGAATCCCATCTCCTGCACGTCCCCGGTCTGCGTAGTCTCCACCCAATCTTTGAGCTTTTCGAAGAGCAGATCGCCGGCCATGGTGACGTTGTATGACGCGTGGTCGATCTCCTGCAGGCAGACGTAGTTTGAACGACCCTTCATAAGGACGGCGGTGAATGGATGCTCACTCATCACCTCCCTCATCATCGGAATGTCTTTATTGATCAACTGGCTCTGGAGATTGATTGTGTGGGTGGATATGATTGTCGGCTTGCCTCCGGCTGAGCACAGAACTGCCGGCGTCAGGTAGGCGACGGTCTTTCCGACGCCGGTTCCGGCCTCAACTAGAATGTGCTCCTTTGCGCACAGAGTTTCGGCGATCGCAGCAGCCATCTCGAGCTGCTCCTCACGGTACTCATACCCATCGCAGATCTGCGCAAATCGGCCTTCAGGCCCCAGAGTCTTGATAACTTCAGATAACATAGAGACAGACACTGACTCCGCAATAGAATTTCCCGGACCAAGACGGCGTGTTCAGAAGCAGCACGGCCGCCGCCGGGGCGAACGCGCCACGAAGAGTATTGGCCGGCAGACCGCACCCCTGGCGCAGCGGGACAAGCTCAAACTCCTTCAGGCGCACTCCCAACGTCAACCGTCCCCGTCGCAGGACGGTGGCTGTGTACTGGTCGCTTCCATCTTCCCGAATAGTAGTAGCCGACGCTTAGCGTCATTCCTACCGCGTTGCTTATGACAATAGCGTACCAGATTCCATCCGGCCGTCCCGTCGCCGATGCCAGATACTCTGCCAGTGGCACTCTGAATGCCCAGAGGGCTATCAGAGATATGACTGTGGGCACCATCGTGTGACCGGATCCGTTTACTACGCCGTTGCCCAAGAACATCACAGCCAGCAGCATATAGCCCAGGGCGATGACCCTGAGATATCCCGATCCTACCAGGATGACTTGCTGGTCCGTAGTGAACATTGACAACAATAGACCTGGAGCAAAGACCGCCAGCAGCGTAGGAAAGAGTGTGACTCCACAACTCAACACAACTCCCCACATGAAGATCTTGCGAACTCGGTCCAAGTGCCCCGCGCCGATGTTCTGTCCGGTCAGAGTAGACGCGGCCATTCCAAAACTCATCAGAGGCATGAACGCTAACTGGTCAATCCTCATGCCGGCGCCGAACCCCGCGGATGCCTGCTCACCAAACTTGTTGACTATGCTAGTGATTACAACCAGTCCTATGGACACCAGCGCCTGCTGCACCATAGACGGAATTCCTATCCTGACAGTGAGCAGACAAGTCTCGCGGTCCACCTCAGGCCGCAGCCAGTGTGGTTCAACGAGATGACTGCGGTGACGCATGTAGATGACCAGCGATGCGAATGTCAGAAACTGCGCGATCAGCGTGGCGACCGCGGTACCATTCAATCCCATCTTCGGAAAACCCAACCAGCCAAACATCAGCAGCGGATCCAAGAGAGCAGTGAACACCACCGATATAGACTGGAAGTAGAGTGGTGTCTTGGAATCGCCAATCCCGCGAAGAATGGACGCAATCAGAAACACGCCAAACATCAACGGCATTCCGAGTATGGATATACGCAGATAGGAGAGCCCGGAGGGAAGAACCTGCGCGGGAGTGTTCATTGCGTGCATCAGCGGCTTGGAGGCCAGCATTCCAGCGACCACACAGATGAGAGTCAGCAACGCGGTCAACACGACACCGCTGTCTACGCACCTGCGCATCCACATGAAGTCTTTCGCACCGTAGGCTTGTGAAACCAGAATGCTGGTAGCCATCGTGATTCCGCCTGCGATGGCGATGACCAGAAAGAGAATGGGGAAACTAACGGTCACCGCACTCAGCGCGACGGTGCCCAGACCACGGCCAACCCACACAGCGTTGACGAGACTGTAGGCTGTCTGCAAGAGAGAGCCCATCAACAAAGGAACGGTAAATGCTATGAGATGCCGCGGTATGCTTCCGACCGTAAGATCTCTGCCTTGTTTCGGCGGTTCCGCGGGCACGGTGGTGTTGCTTTGGGACATGAATACGCTGCCTTGGAGAGCACAGGCTTATGAATAGTGCGCTCTCAGTTCCGAAATGTAATGCTTACCCAGCCAGCCTGCGTTCTCCCGCACCCAGCCGGTGACGGGTGTGCTGCCGACCGGAGTCGACTGAGAGCACAGCAGGTTCGATGTCAAACCGGA
>CAYSLA010000007.1:38898-47735 GCA_964431685.1 uncultured bacterium
ATCGGACTCATCTTGTAGCGACCGTCGCCCGGGACAGCGAATATGGGCAAGTGCCTGAGAAACCACGCGATATTATTGAGCAGAATGCCTCTGTCTCCGAAGATGACGTTGGGCCGCAGGACCGCATGCGACACACCAGACTCTTGCAGCGCTTGTTCGACCAACGCTTTGCCTCGATAGTAGGGCAGCGGCGAGTCGGCCGACGGGTTCGTGACGCTGATGTGGACAATACGCCGAACACCCGCCTTTGCCGCGCAGTCAATTAGCATCCGAGACATTTCGATCGCTTTCTCGAAAGTTGTGTTGCCACGCGCAAACCGAATCCAGTAAGTGCTGTATAACGTGTCTGCACCGGAGAACGCCTCGATTAGAGCGTCAGGGGCGTCCATTGTCAGTGGGAGCGACCTGATGCGGGCGTCTGCGACGGACGGGTCTGGCGGGTGGTTTGTCAGCGTGACCACATCACGGCCCATCGCAATCAACCGGGAAGCTATGTGTCTCCCGGTATAGCCGTATGCACCTGTTACCACGTCCATGGGTTCGTCCTCTGCTCATATTCTACCACGCCTCCAAGCATTCTGAAAAGGCCGGCATTTGACTCGCCCGGTTTTGATGCATCGGGGGAAAGGAGTGACATCTGGTGCAAGGGCAGCATTCGAACGCAGAGATTTTTTTCTCTAGAACTTTCGCAAAACGTGTTGCGTTATCTCGAAAATGTGGTATAATGTGTGCATTGAAATCAACGCTCAGCACCGGTGTCTTCGTCATCCCGTGGATTGCTGTACCTTCTGCGACTGATCGAATCTCCGCTAGGCAATCATGCCCCGTGCTTCCGTTGAGACTTACGAAGGATGGCAATCAGATGGCCAACAAATCACTTTACGTAGGCAACATGTCCTACAACAGCACCGAGAGCGATCTCCGCACGTTGTTCGAGCCGTTCGGCCCCATCGCCGATGTTCGCATCATTGGCGACAAGGGATTTGGATTTGTCGAGATTCCGGCCGAGAACATGCAGGCCGCAATCGAAGCTACCCACGGCAAGGAGTTCGGTGGTCGGACCCTGACAGTGAACGAAGCACGCCCTAAGCCTGAGCGCAGCGGCGGCGGTGGCCGCAGCGGTGGCGGCGGCTACGGTGGCGGCGGCGGCAGCAGACGCTGGTAGTTTCTCTTTCTGCTTCAGAAGGCGCGCTCGACTGGATACGTTGAGCGCGCCTTTCGCGTATGTAATGCAGTGTGTGGACGCATTCGCTGGTTGCCTGTAGCCTGATCAGACGCCGAGAGAAAGTTGACCATTGCCGATTGGCAGGTGAAAATGGATGGCGGAGGTGATTGTATGAACGACGGTGTTTTGTCCCAGTCCGAATTGCGCGCTCGACTGAAGACATTCAAGGAAAAGCATGCTGAGAGATTCCACTTGCGTGCTTTGGGCTACTTTGGTTCCTATGCTCGCGGTGAGGCGGTTGAGGAGAGTGATGTGGATATCGTGTTTGACACAGACGCGCCGAACCTCTTCAGAACCGCTGTGATGCAACAGGACCTGGAGGCGCTGCTGGGACGGCATGTCGATGTCGTGCGGATACGTGAATGTATGAACCCGCGCTTGAAAGACAGGATAATGCGGGAGGCACTCTATGTTTGACTCGACACTCCTCCGCGACCAACTGGAAGCGGTGCTGGAGGCGCTCGAACGAATACCCCGGCGTTTTGCAGACATCAAATGTGCCGGTGATTTCTCGTCCAGCGCAGAGGGCGTGGATCGCATGGACGCGATATGCATGATCTTGATTGCCACGGGGGAGGCTTTCAGAAAAATCGACCGCAAGACAGAGGGCAGGCTGCTTGCTCGATATCCACAGGTTGACTGGCCCGGTGTTAGAGGCGTGCGGGACGCGATGGCGCATGGGTATTTCGACATTGATGCCGAGGCCGTATTCGGCATTTGCCGAGATGACATACCCGCATTGATAGAGACGGTGAAGCAGATGATTGTGGATTTGGCAGATTGCGATGCATAGAGTGCTGCGATGGTCTGGTTTGTGCCTGCGTTCAGACAAGCGGAGGAATTCCATCAACGAACGCATAACACACTATGTAATATGCTATTCACAGTCCAGTTCGTCATTCTGGCGGGTTTTGGAGCGGCGCTCATTGGTGCATCGGGCTATTTCCCATCACTGATGGCCGTTGGTGTGTTCATCGTTGCCTTGTCGGTGGTGATGGCGGGAATGGATGTCGCCTGGCTAAGGGCCGTTCCCGTGCCGGAAACTAGACGGCATACTGAGGACAAACTGTCACTCGGTGTGCCCAACCGAGTGCGACTGGATGTGCGCAACCTTCACAGTGCAGACCTTCGCGTACTGATCCGAGATGAGTATCCAGAAGGCTTTCAGTGTGATAATAGCCAGTTTGAAGTGGCCATGGCAGCCAGATCTGAGCGCGAGCTGGTCTACGATGTGGTGCCGCGGCGACGCGGAGATTTCAGCTTTGGCGATACGTATATTCGCATCGTTGGACGATTTGGCCTGGCAGTCAGACAGGTTCGAGTGCAATCCGCTGAGTCCGTGAGTGTGTATCCAAACCTGCAGGAGATACGCCGTCACGAGATGGCTGCTGTTGCCAGCAGGCTTGCGAGGCCCGGTCTCCACCGGATGAGAATTCGCGGCAGAGGCACGGAATTCGAATCGCTAAGAGACTATATGCCCGATGATGACATTCGAGCAGTCGATTGGAAGGCATCGGCGAAGCGTGGAAAACTGGTTACTAGGCTCTATCAAGAGGATAAATCGCAGAACATCATAATGCTGCTTGATTGCGGCAGGATTATGGGGCCGGTAGTTGATGGACTAACCCGTCTCGACCACGCTATCAATGCAGCGGCTATGCTTGCTCACGTGGCGTCGCTGAGCGGTGACAGAGTGGGCCTGCTCGCATTTGGTGACCGGGTTCTGTCGTATCTGCCGCCCAGGGGAGGCAGGTCGCAGACACTTGCCATTCTGAAAATGACCTACAATCTCAAGGATGCAGAGGGTGACTCGAACTATGCTCACGCTCTTGGCTACCTTGCGCGGCGATGGACTCGCCGAAGCCTGATAGTCCTGTTCACCGATGTTGTGGAACCAGAGGCCTCAAGGCCGGTGATTACGCATCTTGTCGGTCTCTCGCGCAAACACCTTTGCCTCTGCGTCACAATGCGTGATCCGGAAGTGGAACGGGCTGCCACCGCGCCCCCAGAATCCGGGGAGGATGCTTTTGACATGGCCGCCGCTACGCAGGTGCTGGAGGCTCGTAGACGCGCAGCCGCTCAGTTGGAAGCGGCTGGTGTGAACGTACTCGATGTCTGCACCGATGAGCTGACTCCAGCGGTGGTCGACGAATACCTGAGAATCAAGAGTTTGGCAAGACTGTAGATAGGTGGGACGTGGGAGATGCAGACTTCGGGACGGATCTGCCAACGAGGCCAAAGTAGGCTAACAGCCCTAGCAGGGTGAGACCGGCAAATCCGAGCTTAGCGGCCGCAGGCAGAACCGATGGAGTGAGGAAACCTTCGATTATTCCGGCGATGACAAACATGGGTATGCAGCCGGCCACCATGCGTATGGCGGGGACGCCCGCCAGTTTCAAGGCGTCTCCTCTGCGCAGGTTTCCGGGGGCAAGAAGTGCGGAGCCGAGCATCAAGCCCGCCCCGCCGCAGATAAAGATTGCCGTAAGCTCGATAATGCCGTGTGGCAGCACGAGCGCCCAGAATTGAAGACTCGGGCCTCCCGTGCTAACGAAATGTGCTATCAGGCCGATGTAGAATCCGTTGAAGAACAGCACGAAGACCGTTAGGAACGCGGCAGTCACGCCGCCAGCAAATGCAAGGATGCCGACTCGGATGTTGTTGGCCATAATATACGATGAGAGGAAAACCGGATCCGGCGCTTCCATCTGTCTGTCTGAGAGCGGACGCACCTTCTCGGGCAGCATATCGGACCCGGAAGTGGGGTCGGATTGCGTCACAGCAACCGCTGTGGCCCAGCCAAGAACAAACACCAAGGCGGCGACAGCGACAAATCGGAGGTTCTGTCTGAAAAGCTCAGGGAATTGCCGCGAGAAGAATCGCCCTATCGAGTATGCTTTGAGCCCTCGACGGGTGTACAATACTCCGTGTGCTCCAGCGGCAAGACCGTTTAGATAGCTTATCAACTGATCGCTCATGCCCTGAGCACGGACGAACGATAGCTGGGCGACAACCATCCTGTAGTGGGCGCCCATCTGCTCGAGCTGCTCGGGGGTCAGTGAATTAATGCCACGGCGCCGAGCGGTATCGATGGAGGCTTTGAGTTCCTGCCACGGTTGCTGGAATTGCTCTATGTATGCGCGTTCGTCCACGTGGCGATTATAACCCTATGACGGGTGCTAACGCAAGAAATCACTATGACCAGAGTTGCTGAGATAAACACCCCGGAAAATGTGCGCATTGAATACGAGCTTGCCGGAATTGGCAGCCGAGGGCTCGCAGCCATTGTGGATGCCGCTGCTATCGTTCTGGCGCTTCTGCCGGTTGCGCTTGTTGCCTGGGTTCTTACTTACTACGGGCTGGTTTCAATTTCCAGACTGTTCTGGTCACTTCTCGTGGTGTGCGCTCTTCTGGTGTCTTCCGGATACTACGTCCTGTTCGAGTCAATCTGGAATGGCCAGACACCTGGGAAACGCGTCGTGGGAATTCGCACGGTCAAGGACGGCGGTACGCCGATTGACGTTGTTGCGGCTACAGTTCGCAACCTCGTGCGGTCGGTTGACTCTCTGCCCAGTATGTATGCAGTCGGGATCTTGAGCGTGCTCTTCAGCCGAACCAACAAGCGCCTGGGAGACTATGCCGCCGGAACGATCGTAGTTAAGGAACGGCCCAGAGACATTGGTGCGGCTGAACACAACTGGGTACTGGTCAAAAGCCCAGCCGAAGGAATTGACGTCTCCGGTCACGGGACGTCTGACACAGGCTTTGATGTCTATCTAGTCCGCCCGGAGGAATTTGAGGCTGCGAAGAGCTACTGCGACCGCAGATACGAGTTGGCCGATGACGCACGCAAATCAATCGCGGCGCGAATAGCGGAGCCGATAATGGTACGGTTAGGTATCAGCGCGGACTACACAACGGACTATGACCTGTTCCTGGAAGAGCTCTGCACTCGATGCGCCCAAGAGCGTGGTATGCGATAGGAATTCCTTTCTGGATGTGCTGAAATGGATGAGATTGTTGGCCTTTTTGATTCGCTGGCGACCGCCGTGCTGGGCGGCGACGGCGCTCCGGACGCTCGCGGCCGCATACTAAGCCTTCTCAGAGAAGCTCTTGAGGCCGATGCTGTGTCGCTGTTTGTGGTTGAGTCTAATCAGATTGCTGCCAGAGCGACCTGCCGCCTCAACTGTCAGGACGAATCGCCCGATGAGTCGATCATCGCGGATATTGCTGTCGGCAAGAGGAAACGTGCGCCCGCCGGTGTTACCGTGTTCCAGCGCGCCATGGGAGGCAGGACCATCACCCTCGCCGTCAGTACCGCCCGCGCTCCAGTACCCGACCAGGTATTAGAACACGCATTACTCTATTGCGGTTTGCTGACCGAGAACCATACTCTGTCATCTGCGCTGAGCGAATCAAACGACGCTGCCAATCGCCGGATGGAGGAGATAGCGGCACTATACGAGATCAGTTCGGCCAGCGGCACAATAGATGTGCATCCTCTCCTGAATATCATTCTTGCCAAGGCGGCATCCGTGATGGGTGCTCAGGCTTGCTCACTGATGCTCCGCGACGAACGTGACGACAGCCTGGTGATCGAAGCAGCGTACGGCTTGAGCGATGACATCATCAAGGGCACGCGAATAGGTATGGGCGAAGGACTCGCCGGCAGAGTCGCAGCGACCGCGCAGCCAGTTCTTGTCGGGGACGTCGCCGCTGACCCAAGGTTCAGAGAGAGAGTGCGCGCCAGAAAAGGGATCAGTTCGTCAATGCTGGTACCTCTATTCGACGAGAACCGGGGAGTCACCGGCGTGCTGAGCATTCGCCGGCATCACCCATCCGCGCCGTTCACGGAAGATGATCTCAGGCTCTTCTGTGTTTTTGCCACCCATGCATCTCTGGCTGTGTCCAACGCCAGGCTCTATCAGCAGCTCAATGTGAAGATTCAGGAGATGACCACAATCTCCGATGTCATGCGCGCCATCAGCTCATCACTGGATCTGGACCACGTATTGAGTCAGATCGTTGGGGGCATCGTCGACGTGGTGGGGTTTGATCGCTGCTGTGTCTATCTACTGGATACGAATACGAATGAGTTCGTGGCTGGAGCCAGAATGGGCTATGCCGACGGGCAGTCAGTCCGTGAGAGACTAAAGCACGATGAGGGCATTGTTGGTCTGGCCGCGCGTGAACAGACTCCCATATTCTCGCACGACGCCACAGGGTTAAGCGCCAACGGTTCAACGGAAGAAGTGCTGGCGGCGCCGATAGTCGTTCGTCGCGAGTGCATTGGCGTAGTTCTTGTGGATAATTCGCGCTCCCAGGGCGGCATCGGCCACGATGACGTCGACATGCTGGCAACCTTTGTTAGTCAGGCGGGAATAGCGATCGAGAACGCGCGATTGTACAAGTCCCTTGAACAGCAACTGGCGGAGCTTAATGTCATATACGAACACAGCCGAAGCATCTCCGTAGCCTACGGTTTGGAGAACGCGGGAACAATGCTAGTGCGCGCCGCGTGCGAGGCAGTGCAGTGCAAAGGCGTCGCCCTACTCTTGATGGACACGACGCGAAACCGGCTCAGGCTCGTGGGCAGCTCAGGGGACATGAAGCGCAGGGCACCATGGGTTGAGGCTGCTGTACAGCGTGACGCGTGTGTCGAGTTCGTGCGGAGACAATCCGCTCCGCTGGTGCTCGCTCCCGGTTCGAAGGAAAGATTGAGCGGGCCGTACGCTGACGCTCTCACGGCTCTAGCCCCAGCGAGATCAAATATGTTGTTAGCTCCATTGATATCTGAGGAGAGCACTATTGGAGCTCTGGTGCTGTTTCGCGAGACCCGCAAGAAGTTTGTGGCTTCTGAAGTGAAGCTAATGTCGATTATCACGAGCCACGCCTCAATAGTGCTAAAGAACGCGATGGTCTACGATCAGCACATGCGCCAGAAGGTGCTGGAACTGTCGGCGCTCTACGAGTTTTCACAGCGGATCAGCTCAGCTGGTAAGATAGACGACGCACTTGCCTCAATCCTGGGTATCGTCGCTGACCTGGCTGACTTTGACGCGTCCCACATATACCTCATCGACACTGACAGCGCTGTGGCGCGCGTTGGCGCTTCGCGTTTTCGGGGAGACGACGGAACTGTTCCCGAGGACGAGTCGCTCTACGGCGCAGGGGTTATAAGTTGGTCCATCAGGGAGCGAAAAGCCCTTGTATTTCCTGACGTAAGCCGGGAGCCTCGGTTTGCCAGCGCGGCGGAAGGTCATACACGGTCACTGATGTGCATACCGCTGGTAGTTCGCGACGATGTCATTGGCGTTCTCAGTGTACACAGCAACAGCCCCAACAAGTACTCCGAAGAAGACGTCAGGGTTCTGTCGATAATCGCAAGCCAGGGAGCCGCCATATTCAGTGAGCTCAAGGCTTTGGATGCCCTGATGAGCTACACTGACAACATCCTGTCCAGCATCGCAGTCGGAGTTGCCACCATAAACAGGGACGGCAAGGTGCTCACCTGGAACCAGGCAGCGGAACGCATATCCGGCGTGCCCGCCGACAGAATTGTCGGTCTCAAGAAGGAATGGGCTCTCTGGATGCTTCCCGTGGGTCACGAAGATGCCAACGTGATCCGACGAGCGCTGACACGTGTTCTGGAAACAGGCGAGACATATCAGGCGCACAAACTGCGGCTGTCGTCTGCCGACCGGGACGATATGTACATTAACCTGAACATATCCAAACTCCTTGACAAGGCAGGTGACGAACTCGGGTTGGTGGTCATATTCGAGGACGTTACCAGCGAAATTCGTATGGAAGAGGAGTTTACCCGCATCAGGGAACTCGCATCAATTGGCCAGCTCGCGGCTACTATCGCTCACGAACTGAGAAACCCCCTCAGTTCAATAAAGGGTTCAGCGCAATTCCTGCAGAACGAATACTCAGAAATCGAGCCGGTCAGGGAATTCCTTGGCATCATTATTGACGAGGTTAATGGCCTCAACAGTCTCACAACGGAGTTCCTTGAGTTTGCCAGGCCGATGATGCTGGAGCTCAAGCCGGTATCCGTCAACGAGATCGTCTCACGCGCTCTGAATGTTATGCGGCACTTGCTTATCGATAGCGACATCAGTGTTGATGACTCGCTGGACGACCGCACTCCCATCATACAGGCTGACGAACGCCAGCTTGAGCGCGTGACTCGGAACGTGATTCTGAACGCCGTTCAAGCCATGCCGGATGGTGGAGCAATCAGCATACGCACCGGTCCGACTCCCGGCAACGGAGCATTCGTTGAAATAGAGGACACTGGAGTTGGAATCGGAGTGGATGAACTGGACCGCATTTTCCAGCCGTTCTTCACAACAAAGACCAAAGGTACGGGACTGGGGTTGAGCGTGGTCAGCAAGATCGTGGAAAACCACGGTGGAAGGGTCGAAGTTCGAAGTGTGGTTGGTAAGGGCACGACGTTCCGGTTTACACTGCCTCGAGTCCCTGAGAGGTCCGCTATTGCGGAGGAAGTCGATCATACCTTGGAGCGACGCATATCGAGGGGCCCCAGAGGCCTGCCTTGAGGTTGACACAGGCTAGTGAGAGCTCAGTCTTCCTGAGTACTACGTCA
>CAYSLA010000008.1:0-13675 GCA_964431685.1 uncultured bacterium
TGAAAGTAGACCTTGAGGGTCTTCTTTCTGAGTAGGATGACGTGGTTTCTCACATGCTCTGAGCTCTTACAATCAAAACCTCGCTGACTATCGGTATTTGGCAGGAATTGGGAGATTGAGCAACCTGGCCATGTTCCCGCCGACGATCTTGCGCATATCTGCGTCGGGAACGCGTGTGCCCACCACCTGCCCCAAACGATAGGCCGGATTGGCATACGGCATGTCTGAACCGTACAGAATCCGTTCGGCGCCGACCAGTGCTACAAAATGCTCCAGATTCCCTCGCAGATTGGTGGAAGCCGCAGTGTCGAAGTACGCGTTAGGATACGGCGCATAGGTGTTCGCATAGTGTGGAATGCCGAGCGAATGCGCAATGATAAACTGCGCTTCGGGATAGCGCTTCAGCACCTCTTCCGGAACAAGCCAGTGGCATAGCAGTGAGCACCTTCGATCAGCAGCAAAGCTCCAGATCACATCCATGGCCTCCTGGAACTCCGGAAGATACCACATATCGCGCATTGGCAGCGTCTCGTAAGCATTGTGGATCTTGATTCCAGAGAACCCCAACTCGTCAAAACAGCGCTTGAGTTCATCCAGGGTCGCCTGCTTTCCCAGGCACGGTTGAGTCGTGGCGTAAGCGACAAACCTCCCGGGGTACTTCTTCAGCGCATTGGCCACGTCAGTGTTGCTCTGAAAAATGTCGGGGCAGTTCCACTTGTTGATACACAACACATCGATGCCCACACGATCCATATCAGCAATCATGCTGTCGACGTCGCAATCTATCCCAGACATCAACTTCCAGTGATCAATATGACCGTGGCAGTCAACGACAAATTCGTCATCCAGAGTCCTGCCCAGCAGTGCAGCGTCCAGTATCCTGCGTTCGGTCATCTTACCGCCTCCATCAGCTTCCTCAGGTTACCCGAGGCTACTGTTTCCTTTTCGTCTTCCGTCAGGTCTGCGTAGGCCAAAGCTATCCGCGACTGACCTCCACCAAACCAGGGGAAGCCTGTTCCGAATACCAGATGCTTAACTCCGAAACGATGAACCACTTGCTCCAGCATGTGGTTGGAGTGAATGCTGCTTGTTTCCAGATGGAAGTTGTCGCAGCACTCAAACAGCTTGTACAAAATGGCAAAGTCCTGCCCGATCTTTGGAGCCGCAAAAATCACAGGAAGCTTCGGGAATGCCCTGCAGACGTTCATCAACTGAGGAAACTGATCGCCCAAGGTGATCGCGGCACCGTCGTTGGAAAACAGCACCGGCATCCGAGAGGACTCCAGCGCCGCAAAGAGATCACCCAGCGTGTCAAGATTCAGCGACGAAAGGCCGGAAAACAATCCACCCCAGAAGAACCTGACAAGACGCACGCCTTTCTGTGTAGCTTCCCGGATATCCTCTTCAAACGACGGCATGCCAAAATGCGAGACGCTGAGCACCCAAGCCGGATGCAGGCGCTCCTGCCCATCCAACCAGTCCAACAACTGATGGTTGCCGTGGTGGTTGTCATATTCACACGCCATTGCGTTGTAGACCATCGCTTCGTCGATGCCGTAGAAGTCCATCTCCTGCAGACATTCCTCGACTGTCGGGAAGTGTCCCTGGCGGGGCGCAAAGTAGGGTCCGATCATCGCGTTGATGTCAAAGAAACGCATACACCTACACTCCATCTCCGTAGTAGCGTTCATACCAATCCTTCCTGTCCAGGAAATTGGCGAACGGGTAGTATCTCTTGACGCGCTTGCGCCCCTTGGGATCCGGACAGTAGATCATCCATTCGTCCGCCAGCGCGACCGCAGCAAACATCTGCCGGTACCATTCCTTCAGCACGTCTGTGTCCAACAATACGTGGTCAAACAATGACATGCCAGCAAAGTCCGACGCGACAATTTCTGTAGTGTCCAGCAGTCCCAATGCGGGAATGGTCAGCGGCTCCAGGGTAATTGGCTTCCTTTCGTCGGTCAATGCCTTCACTTCCGCCACGTTCAGGTATTTGCCGTTCTTAACAAACATCTGGTGAGTGTCTACATCAGCTAGCACCCACTTGTTATATCTCGGCCAGAAGAACTCGCAGAGCAGATGTCCACAGTTGTAGGTGTCATATACCCCTTCGGTCCGGCAGCACTGCACCACACGTGCTTTCCATCCCATCTCAGTAAGCAGCGCGACCGTAAAATTGGCAATACTTCCACACGTCAGCGCCACCCCGCCAAGTTTCATTCGGGCCAGGCGTTCTTCGTGGGAGGCGTTGTCGTGAGTATGACCATGCACCGTCAGAACTGCCAGCGAACCGAGCAGAGACAAGACATCCTTCTTGTAGTGGATAAGCGCAGTACAGCTCTTGCGCGGATCTATGATCTCAGGTTTGCCCAGAGGATGGTCGTATCGCACCTTCCCCCAGTTAACGAACCTGTACAAGCCCTCTTTGTCTAGTTCAAAGTACTGATCTTCAAACTGGATCACGCAGTTGCCGTCCACGATAAGCGGGAGTTCTTCCGCCTTTCTGATCTCCTTCTGTTCTGGAGCAGAGAACGACCCAGTCAAACGCACCACTTTCTTGCGTGTGGTCAGCGTAGCACAGACATCGTAACGCTCACTCGGAAGATCACTTTTTGCCGTCTTGGTCATTGTTAGTTCCTTTCTGAAAACCAGTTCACTCAAGAACAAGAGTCTCGAAGACGTCCAGTACGGGCAGACATACGCGAAGCCACTCGCCTTCCCGTCGTAACTCGACTCCCCTGCCCAATCGCAGAGCACGAGCACTCTTTCTATTTGTTCGAACTCGTAGCGATATATCCTCCAGATATTGTATGGATTCAAATGGCCGCGCGCCGATTCCAGTGTAGTTGATGAGACTCACGATTTCCACTGCATCGTCTTTGGTGCGCCTATGCGCCACTTCCACGGTCTGCGGGGCGTTCTCGAGAATCACATCCCGGCGGCTTAGAGCGCAGTAGAGGTTTCTCAGCAATAGTCTAACATCCATCTGCTGGTAGTTCCAGTATTGTTCTCCGAATGTCCCGGCCAGATAGACCGCTTTGCCTCTGCCAAACTGGTTTGAGGTAATCGCGGGACACTCCGATGGCCTGATCTCGCTGCCGTCCCATCCGACAAACTTCACTGAATAGGGAGATATCGTGGTGGCGGTGGTCAACTCGACTTCAGTACTGATCAGCGGAGACGGGAGCAGAGTTGGATGGATATCAGCGAAGAAGGTTTCGCTCTCTGGTTGGTTGTAGAAGTAGAAATGGGGATACGGCTTTAATGGCGTGCGAAGCATTTGTATGCCGAACAGGTCCGAAAGACTCAGATCGCTGCGACGTCGTCCATCTTCGTCACAGATCGATGTCTCAAACGATGCTATAACATTGCCGCCCTGCCGCACATACTCCCTCAGGCGGTCGTCAAACGCCTCGCCGGTGCAACCGACATTGGGCAAGATCAGAAGATCATAATCAGATATGTCTTCTTCACGCACCGACTCCTCGTCGATGATGTCACAGGGCAAGTGGCTCTTGACAAGGGCATCGTAGAACCCGTTGAACTCCTCATACATGTCCCCTACCGTCTCGCCGGCCTCGCCTCCCTGCGTAAAATCACCGTGAAACACCCTGGGTTTCCCGTAGTAGTTGATTGAGTCTTCGGGCCAGACGATGGCGATGCGGGCATTGGAGTCAGTGCCGTAGTAGACCTCACGATTGCCACCGAAGAAACGGTACAACTCCGCCAGTTTCGCAAAACCAGGCTGATCCGCAAACCACCTGAAACCGCTGAACCAAACTCCGGAACCGTGCAACGGCGCCTGCACCATGGCCAGTTGCAGTTCCGTGTCAGTCTGGTAGTAGCTGCGCCACGGGCCGTGTGCCGGAGAGTTGGCAACCATCGTTGGTTTCCCCCCCGCCTGTGTTTGGTAGTACTTCGCGTTGGCGCCTACTCTCCATACGGGAGTCTGATAGAGCTTGCCGTAGACAAAACCACCCTCGGCAATAAGTATGTCCTGCGCCTGAACGAGCACGCGGTTGTTTCGCCCCACAACGTAGTATGGTTCTTCCTTTGAGCCGGAATTGCCGCACAGTGACACGTCCGGACGCACTGCCTTGATGGCAGTGTTGCAGTGCTCGAAGAACCTCCTCATACTCTCGGACTGGAAACCCGCGAGCCTGCGCAGTTCGGGATGTCCGGCTTCCTTGGGCGGCATCTCCGAACCGTGCTGCTCTCGATAGAGCCTCCGGCAGTTGTCACAGTAGCAGGCGTTGGCAAACAAACATGGACCGTCGAAGAAGATTCCATCGATCGGGTACTTGCACAGATCCAGACACACTTCACGCACCCAGTCGCGCCACGGCGAATTGACGCAGAATGCGGTTTCTATGCCATACAGGTCGTCGATTGTGCTGCCGTCAAAGCGAATCTGCTTCCATTCCGGGTGTTCGTCTCCAAACACTGGCTTGATTGCATGCACATTGAAATAGACGATCGTGCGATAGCCGGCCGCCCGGGACTTTTCCAGATACGCGGCGAGATAGTCAAAAGGCTGCCGCTTGAAGTGAGCCGACTCAAAATAGCAGGTCTGGTTCGTGAGATGCGCCTCGATGAACGACAGGCCGTGGGTCTGCAAGGCTCCGCTCGCTTTGACGACATCCACTTCAACGCTCGGATCGGTGGTCGCCTGCCAATTGACACCCGGCGATATGCCCGGCAAAGTGTAAGGGCAGACTTCATACATCAGCAGCGGCTCTTCTTCCCACCAGGCAGCCCCGCTTACTGGACCGGCGTTTTCGATGTTCATATTGTCACCTCTCTGTAGAGTAGAATCGTGTCATCCATTGGTCACGAGACACCGATTTGTAGGATGGGGAGTACCTGCTCACGCGCGCGCTATCGTGGGGTTGCTCGCAGTAGAAGTACCACGCATCGGGAGCGATTATCAACGGCACGCTTAGTGTCTTTCTGTACCACTCTCTCAACAGATCCGGGTGGAGCACGACCCCCTCCAGCATCAACTGGCCGGAGAAGTCGCCGTCTACACTGGGAGAAGTATCGACTCCACCCATCCCCGGCGGCGTGAGAGGCTCGAGATAGAAGTCCTCTCCTCGGTTTATCAGATCGCTTACTTCGGCCAGGCTGAGGTATGTCCCACCATCCCTGTCCAGAAACATCTGATGCAGGTCAATGTCAATCAGCACCCATTTCCGCAGTTCCGGCCAGAAGACCTCGTTGAGCGTGTGGCCGTTGTCATACGTGTTGTACCTGCCTTCCTTACGCAGTCCGGCCACCCTCCGGGCATCAACTCCAACGGTCTTCAAGAAGTCGCAGGCAAACTGCGCCACATACCCGCAGGTAAGAGACAGATGACCAAGTTTGGCCTGACAGAGTTGTTCTGCGAAAGGCAGTTCCTGGTGGGCGTAACCGTGAACGTGGATCAGCATCAAAGACGAAAGCAGCGTGCGGAGGTCGCCCTGATACAGGATCACCGAACCATACTCCCGCTCCTCATCAACCACTGTAGGCAGATCATCAGGATTGTCAGAGAAGACGCTGCCCCAGTTCCAGAACCGGTAGAGCCCTTCGCTGTCGAGTCTATAGTATCGATCTGCGAACTGCACCCATCCGGGCTCATCAATCACCAGCGGTAGCGAACTCACCGCTCCGATTATCCCGGTTCCAGGACAATTGTCCGCAGCGGTCCACTGCTTTACTTCCATTCCACGGTAGTGGTATGCCACAACATCACACTCGACTTCCGAGTGCGGTCGGACTTCTTCTATTGCCATAGCGGACTCACCTCTTGCGGATTCTTACGAACACTACATCGCTACACTGGGCTTTCGCCATTCGCCAATCACACCGCATCGGGCATCTCTCCCGGCTTGCGGTGTGGTCCAGGGCGGAAATTGGGAACGTCCTGGGGCATACTTCCCTCGGCGATCGACTTGGCCGCCAGAATGCCTGGCGCGGCCGTCTCCACCGCTTTGTAGACGTCGAAGTCAAACGGCACATCCCGAAGTATTGCGTCAGCAAAGTAGGCAAACGTGAAATAGTCCAGGCCGCCGTGCCCACTTGCCGCCGCCTCCGCCGGTGCATCGGTGCGATAGGTCGTCCACGGAACCTCCAGAGGCTCGGTGAGCTGCCATTTCTCGACCCACAGCTTGCACTGCTCCTTGTCGCTGCGCCGCCACTCAAGAACACCCTCAGTGCCTTTGATGTGGTGCCAGTGCGAGACTAGATCGCCCCGATGTATGCTCGGCGCAGCGTGAGCGACCGCCATTCTCAGGATGGTGTCCTTTTCGGTATGCATCAGGGCCACCTGCGCATCGGCGCGGTCGACGTTCTCATACTTGTAGCTCTTTGGCTGGAGCGACATACCCACCACCTTCACCACTCGATCATCCAGAATATGCAGAAGCGGGGACATCTCGTGGGGCAGATAGCCGATACTCGGAACTAGATGGCGCCAGGTGGGTTTGGCCTCAGGATTCCGCTTCGCCTGATCCGTGGTGTAGAATGCCCCGCGTTCATCCTGGAAGAAGGCGTCTGGCCTGTTGCCGAAATACTCTCCCTCCACGAACAGCGGCTTGCCAATCACTCCGGTCTGCACGATGTTCCGCCACGCCTGCACGTAGCCTGCATACCGGATCTGTTCCATTAGCAAGAAGAGTTTCTTTGTCCGCTCCACGGTGGTAATGATTTGCCAGCAGTGCTCCATCGAATATGCAACCGGCACCTCCATCATTACGTGGCATCCCGACTCCATCGCCCGGCAGGCAATCGGTACCTGCCTGTCCGCATCGACCTGCACGGCAACCGCATCGAGCTCCTCGGCCTGAAGCATCTGCTCAAAGTCCGTGTAGCCGCGGATGTTCAGTCCGTGGTCCCGCTCCACATCCGACAACACCTTGGCCACTACATCAGAACGCAAATCGCACACGGACACCAGCTCGTAGTCGTCGTAAGCGATCGCCTTGCTCACTACGTTGTAAACGGATCTGTTGCCCAGTCCGATTACTGCTAGTCGGACCGGTTTCTCCACGGTCGGCGCGTCAACAATTGTTCGGACACTGGGTGTGTCCACCAGCGTAGCTCTTGCACCCATTCTATTGTTTCCTTTTCTTCGATTTGATCTACTTTGCTTGGAAAGTCACGGAAGCATTCGTTTCAGGATTTTCGTTGCGCTCAAGTCCCGACATACCAGCGCCTGCGCAGCTTGTCATCACTATAGCTTCACTTCCCACAGATACGAACTCCTATACGGATTGTCGTTCTCGCAGACGTAGAGCGTTCCGTCATCGGTTCGCACTATGTCGTGGTTTTGCCAGAGAGTCTTGCCGTCCTGGTCGATCATCGGCCCGAGTTTCTCGAACTTCCCTGCTTTGTAGTCGACTCGCATCAACTCACAATTGTTCTGCCGTCCAGTCACTCCGTACGCGATTCCATCTTCAGCCTTGACCAAAGAACTCAGACGACTGGGTCTTTCGGGGGTCGGCGTGAACAGATACTCCGCTGTCGCCGTCTGGGTGTCCAGCCTGTAAAGGGATCCGTTGGCCCCGCTGACGTACAGGAAACCATCCCCGAAATTGAAGAACGCCTCGGCTTTGGCAGAACCGTAACTGCCGTCAGGGTTCGGCAGACCGGTCTTGAAGAACGTCATCTGCCCGGTTCTGGGATCATACTTGCACAAGCGCACACTGTCCACTCCTGGACCACTCTGCCAGGCTCTCAAGACTGCCCAGTTCGACCACAGACATCCGTCATCGTCAAGAATTATATTCTCGCCCTGCGCCATCCCACACGAGTTTCCAATCAGTCCAAGATCGGTCACAACTCCCGTGTTCAGATCGAAAATCGCAAGTTTCTCGGGCGGCAGACAGAGGCAATAAATAGTGTTTCGCGTGTTGTCGATTGCTATGGACTGGATGTAGACGTGAGGCACCACCACAGCCAGCTTAGTGATAACACCCGAGACTGGGTCATACTTCACTATCGGGCTGCCGGGAGCGTCCCAATAACGGTCGGCGTCGTGCAAGAGCGCTATGGCGGCATAGACGCAACCGTCATCACCCCACACTAGCGAACGGTGGAACTTGGCGTCGAACTCATTGGCGATTCTGCCATAGCCCAGGTCAACAAAACTGTCACTGCGTATGTCGTAGGCTTTGAAGATATCCGCGTCAAACGAAGTGATACCCAAATAGATGCGCTGTCTCGTCGGATCATAGAGCGCGCAGTCAAAGCTGACCCAGCCCTTGCGCCACTTCGGATCTTCTCTCATGTCCTCGTAGTCCCAGTGGTCCAGAACGCTGTCACACCACTGGTTGCCAAAGTCTTCATCGAAAAGCTTGATCGTGCGGACTCTCATAGTATAACTCCTTGTGGTTAACTGCCACTGCCTGCGGCAGAGCTGATCTTGCTCAGTGCACCAAAGAATGTGTCGAAAACCTTGACAATACCCAGGGCTATCTCCCTTTCCCTGCCGGGTTCCCAACCACCATCGGTAAGCCGGTTGAACTCCAAGACTGCCGCGATCTCTTCATCACTTAGAATGTCGCCACGCAACTCCGGAACGATGTCGGCCGGGTTCGAGACCTCCCGCCCGGTGCCTCCGCTAACCTCGTTTCCAACGCCTCACACATTTCCTGCCTGCTCTCGCCGGGGAGTGTATAGAAACCGATCACAAACCGGTCGGCGGATGGAGCGAATATGAACGAACGTTCTCTTGCCCAGTTCTCTCGATAGTAGGGTCTGTCGAAGAGATCTGCCCGCTCAGCGCTCAGCCTCTCGCACGTCTCCACAATCGACTTCTCGTGCAGGAGCCGCAATCCCTTCTCAGTAGACGACTTGGGGGTTAGAGACAGGCTCGACCCGCCAAGGTTCCCAATGAATACAGTCAGCCCATAGCCATCCAGATACAGCGCCGATTCTGCGCGGATGCCAGCCAGCGTCAGGAGCAGTGTGCCATTCCCGACACCGTGTTCCTCGTCTATCGTCGAAGCAAAGATGAGCCGCTTTCGGAGTGTTGAGCCGGAATCACGGATGGCACGCAGCATAGCCAGCATCGCCGCAAGGCCCCACTTGTCATCCGCCGCTCCGAGCCCCCAAACCGCTCCGTCCCTGATCTCTCCCGAAAATGGATCAAAGGTCCACTCCTGTGGCGAAGCTATCTGCACCGTGTCGCTATGAGCGAGAACCAACAGCCCCGGAGCATCCTCCGGACCAACCTCTCCTATCACCGTAGGCCGTCCTGCGTAGTCGCGTTCGGGACCATGACAAAGCGGATGTGAGAAGAACGCCGGAACATCAGCAGCCTCAAACGTGCGGACGCGTGCGCCCAGGTCCGCCATTCGAGAAGCGATCAACTCCTGAAGCGGGCCCTCCTCACCCCCCTCGGCAGAGCTTCTGCTGGGAATGCGGACGAACTCAGAGATGTCATCCACCATGCCGGTCAGGTAGGACTCATCCAGCACTGAGGTCACTTATTGCTCCTTTGATTGCCCAGGCTATGTAGTGCAGGTCGTCTTCCGTTGTGTGTGGAAAGACGGGGGTTGTGAAGACCTGCCGGCAGACTTTGTCCGCGATCGGGCAGCCCTCTCCGGTGTATGCCAGGTTCTGGAAAGCCTCCCACGTCCATACGGCAGGGTAGTGCTTTGCCGTGCCGACTCCATACTTGCCCTTCAGATGGGCAACATACTCGGCAACTGTGAAAGAGACCTTGTCCGTGTCCAGTCGCAACACGTGTAGATGTGCCCCGTGCCCCAGATCTAGACCTGCGGGAAGTATGATTTCGGGCACATCGGAAAGCAAATCGCTAAGCATCTGCATCCGTTCCAGCTTCGCGGATATGATCCGGTCTACCTTGGCAAGCTGGGTGATCCCCACAGCGCACTGAGGCTTGGTCATGCGATAGTTGAAGCCTATGCTCGCCACTCTGAGCGCGGCCCCTCCATAGACATACCCGAATGTCTTGAGCTGTCGGACCTTTTCAGCGAACTCTTCATCGTCCGTGGTGACCGCCCCACCCTCGCCAAGGCACGTAATGTTCTTGTTGCTCTGAAAACTGTAACACGATGCCTTGCCGCGTCCCCCGACGGGTTTGGCCCTATACTTCGTCCCCACTGCGTGGGCGGCATCATATATCACGGGAATGCCCGTTGCGGCCGTAATCTCGTCAAAAGCGTCGATATCACAGGCAAGCCCCCCGAAATGAACCGGTATGATCGCCCTGGTTCGACTGGTGATACGCTCGCGCACCCTGGCAGGATCAAGGCACATTGTGACGGGATCGACATCCGCAAAGACCACTTTCGCGCCTCGCGCAACCGCGGTTCCAGCCGTACACACGAATGTTAGAGGAGTGGTAATAACCTCGTCGCCCTCACCGACACCCAGTGCCATCATGCAGCAGTCCAAAGCTGTCCCACCTGTCGAAGCGCCGAGCCGTCCGGGCCAGCGATATCAGGCGGAGTCTCTGCCCTAACGTCTAGGAAACGGTTGGGGTCATTGTTGAAATGTGAATAGACACTCCGCTGGATAGGCATTTCATAGAGCTTCATGTCGCCGGGCACAAGTTTGTTCTTGCGCGAAGGATGATAGGGAAACCGCCAACCGCCGGCCCATCTCACGTGCTTCTCAGGCCAGTAGTTGCCTGCCGTCGACGTGCTTGTCCACTCAAAACCGGCTTCTTCCAGAGCAGGAAAAGTGAAGTGGTTTGCGCTGGAATAGCAGGCGCGGTATCCCGAGCACGGCTTGCCTGTCACGTCCTCGATATCTGCCTTAGCCATCTTGTAGAGCACAAGCTGCTCCTCGAAGGTCATCGAACCAAGCCAGGCAGGCTTCGGGGCTTTGGAATAGCGCAGACCATTGAGGTGCAGTGCAATCTCAACGCCGGCCTCTGCCATCTCCCTGAACAGCGCTCTCTGCTTGAGGGCCACATCGGGATACACAAATAGCGAGGCACCTTGCAAGACCCCAAGTTCATCCATTGTCTCGACAAAGCCGCGGACTGATTTCTCGCCGTAGTCCATGCTCTCCGGCCCGCCGAAGATGCCCTCCGGCGGAAGTTCACAATCGATGGAGTAGTTGTAGAACACTTTCATTGCCTGGCCTCCCATAGCTGCGTGTGTAACTAACTCAAGTATAGCCTTGCCGAAGCACGCAGTCTAGGAGAATATTGCCGTTTTATGCGGAAATCTTGCGGTAATCGGACGGTGTAACGCCCGTTCTGGCCTTGAAATCACGGTTGAACGTGGAGATATCATCGAAACCAACGCTCGTTGCGATGGCAGCCACCTTCATATCGGTTACTTCCAAAAGATGCCTCGCAAGAGCAATCCGTTTCACTATCACATACTCCATGATGGTGATGCCGGTCTGCGCCTTGAACTGCCTGCTCAGCCAGTACTTGGACTGGTAGAACCTGGCGGAGAGCTCATCAAGAGATATATGGCTTGTGAAATCACTGTTGAGATGATCCAGCACGCGCTTGATCGTGGGGTTCAGTTCACTGTGTTCGGCGGAGTCGACCAAACTCGACCGATGAAGAATTGTGAGGAACTTGCAGATGTCCGCTTCGACCACTCGTTTCCAATAAGGTCCCTTCTCCCTGGATTCCGCTGATATGTCTTCAAGCAGCATCCTTGCTAGAACAGCATCCTTGTCCTGCAGCACCAGATGATGGCAGCCGGCCAGCGATGAGACCATTTCTTCTACAGCAGGATCCTGGGTGACTATGCCAGTGCCCACAATAAGGTTGATTCGGCTTGCGAGCAAGCATGAACCCGGCATACGGCTGTGCACTTCGTCCCTCTGAATCAGAAGCACCGAGTTCTTGGCAAAATGGTAGAGCCTGTCTTTGATGAAGTAGTCGCCTTCGCCGTTACATATTAGCTGGAACTCCATCTCAGAGTGGCAGAAAGCCGTAGGCCTGTAGCCGGCCCCACCCTCGAAGCGTTTCACCAGCACGGGAAACTGATCGCCCGTAAATATGTGTTCTCGCAGAGCAGATTCGTGTACGGTCATAGTATGGCTTGCCTGGCCCCCCGATCGACGGCCACGAAAGCGGGGGGCACTGCTGTTTCCGGTTATCTGCATAGCCGTGGCTCGCGATAGGTAATCCAGCAATAGTCTAGCGCACTAAGATAGGCGCTGGCAAGGCGCCACTCTCTCTCACGGTGTTTTCACGAGCAGCAGAAGCGGTGTTGTTACTTGGTTGCGACTTGTGATAGACTCTTGCGAGATTACCCTTCGCACGAATAAGATTGGGTTTGTATGGAACGGAAAGTGCCGTGAGCGTCTCAAAGTCCGCCCTGGTGACCCTTATTGCATCGGCGATCGGCCTTACGCTGTGCCTGGGCCTGCCGAATGTCTGGGCGAGCCCAGGCAAGTTCGCCCTTGGAACGGCGATGTCATCCGGGTATGACCCCCAGGTCATTCAGATGAGATTCAATTGGGAGCCGTCCATCGGTGCTTCCAGGCACCTATGAGATATACTACCTGCCCTACAACCCGGGAATCGACAACTTTGATGACCCCGGCACATATTTCCTGCCGACTGACTCCGCAGACAAGACCTGGCTTTCCACAGATGGATTGGGAACCGGCAAGATGCCCGACTCGCTGCCAAGGGCTGAACTGGTGGAGATTCAGGCAAGGAATGAGTTCAACCGGTTCGACCCGATAGAACTGAATCGCAATACCGTGAGGATACTCGGGCGTCGCATCATATTGGGGTAGAACGGGCTGCCGTCGAGCATACAGAGTAATGATCGAGAGATTCTCGCCAGCCCCGTTCAGATGGATGTGGAGACGGACGAAGGCGTGGTCTCATGGCACAGTGACGGCGTGGCAAGGGTCTTGAAACTCAAACCGGAGGTGCTGGAGCGTGATTCAGGTATGACATCGAAGACCTTTGACTGGAAAGTGCACTCCAGGACCGAAGCCGACGGCGTTATCGACTTCAGAGTCACCATAACGGCCAAATCCAGGCAGAGAGTGCGTGACATTAGCCTGAGGGTGCCGGTCAAACAAGACGTGGCTCCATACATGATGGGCATGATCAAGAGAGGCGGGTACAGGCCAGCCAGTTGGAGCTGGTCGTGGGACAGGAACCGTGCTGAGAACATGGTCTGGCTCGGAGACGTGGACGCAGGAATGCAGATCAAGCTGTCGCACGACGATGACATCTGGACGGGTGATTTCAAACAATTGGGGCTCCCGAAGTCGTGGGATAATCCCTCACTCATTCTTATTGTACGGCTATGATGACTTGTATCACTCAGCCGCGGCCTCGATCTCAGACGATGAGTTTACAGACGCTTTCGCGCTTGCCGCCGAACGCGGCGTTGGCATTGAGATCACTTTGGGGTTCCTGCCCAGGGGCGAGGATGGCTATGGGGAGATTGACGCCTCGATCGAAACGCCACTGCGCTATCTCAACCTTGCCAAACAGGCGGGCTGCAAATTCACACTTGGAAGCGATGCTCACAGCCTGAAGAAGATCCAGTAATTGCCGCGACTGTCGTATTTCGTGGATGCCCTTGGCCTGACTGACGAAGAAATACTGTGTTGCAGGCCAAGAGTTGTGTAGACTAACCAGGCCATCCAACGCAGCGACCGGTGTATCGGGAAACTTGTTCCCGATACCTGGGTTAGTTTCGGGAACAAGATTCCCGAAACACCC
>CAYSLA010000008.1:13775-24284 GCA_964431685.1 uncultured bacterium
AACCAAGAATACACGCGTGCCCGGCGTACTGCACGAGCGGGCGCGTCGATGACGCGCCCGCTCTCCTATCACGAACTTGTCTTGCCCACCCGCCGTAGGAGCTCTATGCCGCACCAATCAAACGGCGCCCATACCGACGGAGAAATTATCCTACCTCCTACTTTCCAGACACCGGCAGAACTATTGGGCAAACGCTGGAAGCGTAAGCTTGCTTATATCGCCAGACCTTCGGCAACCCGGCCAACTCACTTCATCACCGAACTCGACGCCTGCCTTTCACCAGGAATCGAGGTGCAACATTCAGCTCGTGAGTCCCGTAGGTTTTGCGCCACCCGGTCACCCGGGTTTTGCCCTTCTCGGTGTCTTGTATTACCGCGAGACCAACCAATCGGTAAGCCGCCTCAACCAGACACGCCCAGGATTCAACCATCTGGTTTCTGAATCAAATGGCTCAATACTGGACGCCCCTCGGCATCAGCTCGCCATCTCTGCTGTCTCCTGGCGCACAGGTGCTTACCTCACCTGTCGTCCGAACCGCCCCAGCCTACTTGCCGTTTCGGGAACGAGTTCCCGAAACACCGTCAAACACCAGCCTTGGGGTTTCGCCGGGCGCCGATTCCTCGGCGCCCCTGCGAACAGTTCGGAATCTACTCCGATCAAACTAAACGCCATATTCACTTGTTCGCTATTCATTTGTCTTACACTATGGTTTTGCCATCCCAGAGGCTCTACGCGTGCTGATGGAATTACCTGATTCGCAACAGGCCTATCAGATCGACCATATTCTGCGGAATCTCAGCCTCGAACGACATGGCCTCTCCCGTGACCGGATGGCTGAATGACAGGGCTCGTGCGTGCAGAGCCTGACCACGCAACTCGTGGATCAGCCGACTGATCTCCAACTGAGCGGCTTTCGAGTAGCCGACCGGAACGGATCTCTTGAGCCCGCCATAGACAGGGTCGCCAACCACCGGATGACCAATGAACGAACAGTGCACCCTGATCTGATGCGTTCTACCAGTGTCCAGTTTCGCCTGAAGCAGCGTGAAGCCGAGAAATCGCTCGGTGACATTCAGATGGGTCACGGCCTCTCGAGAGGTGTATCTGTCCGTGTCGCGGATAACCGACATCTTTTGGCGGTCGCTGGGATGGCGTCCGATGGGAGCATCAACGAGGGCTTCGTTGAACTTTGTCTCACCCCAGACAAGCGCAGTGTATAGGCGACTGGCTGTTCTTTCCTGGATCTGTTTCTGAAGTGAAGCGTGCGCGACGTCGCTCTTTGCCACAACGATCAACCCGGAAGTGTCCTTATCCAACCGGTGGACTATACCAGGGCGTTCTTCGCCTCCAATGCCCGATAGGTCGTCCGTGTGGGCAAGCACAGCGTTCACGAGCGTTCCAGTGGGAGATCCGGGGGCCGGGTGCACTGTCATACCCTTGGCCTTGTTGACCACAATGATGTGATCGTCTTCATAGCGGACATCGAGCGGAATGGCCTCCGGGCGAATGTCGGTAGGCTCCAGTTGAGGAACAGTAACGTGCACAACGTCACCGGCAGACACTCGGTACCCCGCACGTGTGCTGCTACCGTTTACGAGCACATGCCCGCCATCGATTAGTTTCCGCACAAAGGAGCGTGAGATTTCCGGCAAGCGCGAAACCACAAACACATCAAGGCGCTCAGCGGTATTGTCGTCGCACGAAAGATTGTAGGTCTGCTCACTCACACAAAGGGGTTAGCCGGCAGAAGCATTAATACCTGCATGCAAAGAAAAGAGCCAAGTTACCTGGAATCGAAGTTACCCCGAACTTCCAAGCCCGCCTGGCTCACGTCCGCCGTCCGATATCGGACTAATGGTATAGGAGAAGGACCTTACTGATCCTCCGTAGGAGCTGAACTTCGCAGACTTAGTCAAGTCCGTGTGGAGCAGCCAGTTCCCAACCACCAGATAACTGACCGGACATTATTATTATTCCCCAATTCACCACGTTTATCCTTCCTATTCCGACACATTTTTCTGCGCTGATCTACACCGCAGAAGACTATGCAGGAAACGCATCGGCCCATCGCTAAACGGTCAGTATTGCAGGATATGTATCTTCAGAGGTAATATGGGCGGTCGTCAGGTGTCAGGTGAGATGAAAGTTGAGACACGCTGGGTAGTAGGGCTCGACATCTCCACTCAGAGCGTAAGCGCACTGCTCGTGGGTATAGAATCGGCCGACAAAGATGTCTGCAGGCTTCTGTTGGACATCAATGCGCGTGCGCACGCTTCGTTCCCGTCGGAGTCTTCCAGGAAAGATCCTGACTGCTGGGTCGACATGCTGGCAGACCTCATCAGAGACCTGAAAGCGCGTCATTGTGAAACCAGTCTCGTAGAATCCATAGGAGTAAGCACAACCTTTCCCGGAACATTTCCCATTCTGGACGATGGCAAGGTTAAGGCGTCCGCTGTAAGGCTCTATGACAATCAAGACGTTGGGGCTCTTGATGTCAACGACGGCGTCCCGCCCATTGTTGAGCACACCACCGCCAATCGTGTGTGGCCTGGGACGATGCTTGCCGCCGTTTGCTCGCTGCTGGAGAGCGGCCAACTGAACCTATCGGATACTGCTGCAATCCTGCCCTGCAATACGGCGTTCGCCTACACACTTCTGTCGAGGGCGGGATGCTGTCCGGACCCCCGCGCCCTGCCCTCTGACTTCACGAATACAGTCATAGGATGCCTGTACGACGCGCACAGCTACAAACCCGTTCCAGAACCGGTTGCACATCTCATCAAGAACGTCACGGGTTCGGACGCTGGCGACAGTCTCTCCAGAATGCTACCGAGGGCAAAGCCCAGTTGGACAAACGTCATAGACGATGAGTGCGTCTCGCGCGTTGCGTCTCTGCTCGATCTGCCCCGGCTTCAGGCAGTCAGCATCGGATGCGGAGACAGCGCGCTGGGAACGCTGCCCTTCGCTGCGCGGTCAAACCAGATCGTCAACGTGAGAGGGTCAAGTGATACGCCAATTGCCACTATCGACCACCTCCGTCAGGCTGGATCAAGACGAGAAAACGTGCTTCACTTTCCGACCGCGTACTGCGCTGACCCCGGACGCGACCATTGGCACGTGGCCGCACCGATTCTGCGTACAGGCCGAGTCTGGGATTGGGTGAAATCGCTCAGAGGCGGTGAAGGCGAACTAGACGCAGATTCCAGGCTTGAGACCCTGGCTCGTGAGGCGTTTCTGAGAACGCCGCCACAGTCGCGTCTCGGTTTTACGGGTTCTCTTGGGGGTGAAAGAGCCCCATTGTGGGAACCTGACGCGACCGCCTCAATAGCAGGGTTGAGACCCAGCCACGGGATTGGCGATATTGCCCTGGCCGCACTGATTAACCTGTCCAATCGGCTGGCCCAGTGTGTCGACGTGATACGAGAGCGCTATGACAGCGATTTTGATGAGATGATACTCGCGGGCGGCCCCACGGCAAACAGCCTCTGGAACTGGATAACTCAGACGACGCTGGGGCTTCGCGTGCGAGTTACGCCGTTCACCGACTCAACTCTGCTGGGTGCGGCAATCCTTGGCTATGGTTCGCTCGCATCGCTTACGTCGACGCCGAAAGACGTAGCCGACCTCATCCGCGACACAGCAGAGCTGGCGTCCACGCACGAACTGGTGTCTCCGAAGCCCGTAGAGCGGCCGTCGTGGCTTCCGGACTAACGTTCTTTCGACTTTCGTTTCGCGTCGAGAAGTCTGCTGGTAGTGTCGGTCGGATCTGAGGAACGGGAGAGATCAACCGACTCGGTCAGATCGGTCTGACCCGGCAGGGGTGACGTCGCGGCTGGCTTTTCACCGTCCAGTCTGTGCCGAAGCTCTTGGGCAATGGTCGGATCGATTCTGCGGTTCCCGCCAGTCTTCTTCGCCGTCAGCAGACTATCCACCGTGTGTTCGACTGACTGCGGAGCAGGCGCGGTGCGTGTGGGCGAGTGGCTCACCCGCGCTATCTTGCCCATCAACTCCCTCAGAAGCTCGGAGGAAATGGCCACTCTCCGCACGGCAATATCCACAGGCAGCAAGAAGATTGCAGCGAATGTAAGCAGTCTCCAGAGGTCAGAGTACGTCCTCTTCGGCCGGAAGTGGCCGCCGAACACCTCGCTCGGATCGGGGTCAAACCTGCCGCCTGTCTGCTGGGCTAACCTGCGAAGAAGGCTGGTATTGGGCGAGACAAACTTGTACTCCGGCGGGTAAGGAATGCTCAAGACGGACAACTCCGGAGACTCGCCCGACGCGGCCTCTCGTCTGATACTCACCACGTAGTTGCCAACATCCTCAGCGGGGAACGAAGCCTCGTATCTACCGGGGCCGGTCTGCTCAAGGTTCAGCCGGACTGCGTTCATATCAGGCGCAACAACAGAGCCTGATAGTGCAAGATTGTTTATGAATTCGCCATCCTCGTCTACCGCATCGACTCTGACCAGGCCTTTGCCGCTCTCCACATCCACTATCGACTGAAATACCGTGGGAGGACTTCTGCGCATAACGCCTCGCACCACCTGTGACCAGAACTTCGGATAGTCCGGCCATCCGAGCCAATGAGCGGACCACCTCGCCTTGCAGTCAGGTGTGAAGGCCGCGGACTGCCCCAGGCCATATCGCCAGAACGCCAGCACCGGATCGCCCTTGTGGGATTTCATCGGCACCCGCGCCGCCGGTTTTGCAGCCGTCATCACGTAGCCCAATAGCGGCGGTAAACCGCCTGATCCGACGCCGGCCAGCTCCGGCGCGTCTGGATCGTGCCTTGGAGTAAATGGCTCCTCGACGATGAGTGACTTTGAGACGGTAAGAACGTCCTTGGTAAAGATCGCCCTCAAGTCCCTGGCCGCCTTGGCCAGATAGAATTGCCCCTTGCCATAGTAGGCAACGACCCGCAGGAATGGCACGTCTTTTCCATCGCCTATCGCCACGACGCTAACTGTGATCTTTTCAGACGCCATCTGCTTGACGAGCGGAACCACTCCTTCTTGCTCATCGCAGTCCGCCCCGTCCGCAAGCAGGATGATATGCCTCTGCCGGGTTCCGCTGCTCTTGATAACCTCATGCGCTTTCATAAGCGATGAGAAGACCATTATTCCTCCGCCTTCCGCACGAATGGTGGATATCTGGTCGTACAACTTGTCTTTGTCTGCAGCCGAGCTCAGGGGAACAGCCACGACGGGGTAGTCGTGACACACGATCACCGAAACCTTGTCTATCGGCTGAAGCAACCGCACCACCGAGGAAGCGCCATCGTTCGCCAACTGTATCTTCGTTCGGCCGTCTTCGGTCGCACCCATAGACCCAGACTTATCCATCACGAGAGCCACCGTGAGAGACGGCAGCACCTTCTTTTTTCGAACCGACATCTCGACCGGCAGCGCCTCTTCCAGGGGAGTATCGTAGTAGCCGCCGGCGCCAAAGCTGTTTTCGCCGCCAACCATGACCAGCCCCATTCCCACATTCTTCACAGCGCTGCTAACTGCCAGCATATGTTCGGGGGTGAGATTCCACGCAGGTATGTCTGAGAGTATGACTGCGTCGTAGTCCATGAGTTCTGCCAGACGCCGGGGAAGCAGCGACGAATCGCCGGTTGCCAATTCCATCTCCTGCGTCTTCAGCGCGTTCGAGAGATACTTCGCCTGTCCTGCGACTCCCTCAATATACAATACTCTCGGCTTGCCGCGCACCCGCACAAAGCCGACTCCCGCGTTGTTGTCACTGCTGGTATCGGCAGGCACGTCCAGCACAGCTCGGTACTCGTATCCGCCTGCCTTTTCGACGGACTGCCTGAAGCTCAGCACGCTTCGGCCTTTTGTCAACTCGACTCTTCTGTCCATCACCGGCGAACCGTTGCGCAGTATGCGAACGGTGCCGACAGAAGGCTCACTCGCGAACAGCACCAGGTTGAGATCGAATGGCTCGCCAACTTTGGCCTCAACGGACATGCTCAGCCTATCCACCAGAACTTCGTGCGGGTAGCTCCCAAAGAACGGCACTGTGTCAATCGAGATGTCGTCTGATGCCGCCAGCACCGCCTGGTCAATAGCACGGCCCATTGTCTCATTTCCGTCCGTCAGCAGAACGATCTTGCGAGCAGCCCGTTCCGGGAAGAGCGCCATACCCAGGCCGATGGCCTGCGCGATGTCGGTCTGCGCGGTCCGAGGCACCGAATATACCCGATTTACCTTCTTCGCCGGACCCGGGCGCAGTTCCACGACTGCATCCGACCCGAACACCACAACACCGGCTTTCTGATCAGGTTTCATACCGGCCAAAGCCTGGTTGACGTAGCGCAGCATCTGTGTCTGAACGCTCTTTGGAATGCTGTCGGAAACATCAAAACAGAATACAACGGCTTCTTCCGAGGCGTTGCGGACGGCCCGGGCGCCTGACATAACGCCGATCAGGCAGCAAAGAATCACAATCCTCAGACCCAGGGCAAACCTCGCCCTGGAACGCGAGAGGTCAGCAAGTGACCCTCTGGTCACCCGCCATGTGAAGTAGATGGCTATCGGAGCCAGGAGAAGATACAGGGGCCTGACGAACTCAATCATCCCTATATCCTCCTGTGGTAGGCGTACCACTCAAAGGCCAGGACGGCAAGCGCAAGAGCGGCCAAGACGCCGTATAGCTCAGTGTTGGCAGACACCCCACCCGACCTTGCGGAGAATTTGCGTCTGCCGAGTACAACGGTGTCCCGCGGAGTGGTGTCCGACTCATTGCTGGAGACCACGTTGCAAGCAAACTCGGTCTCGTAACCCCTCCCGCGGACTTTGTACAGACCCGCCTGATCTGTGCTGTCAAATACCACCGGACTGCCGTTAACTTTGACGGTGCGAGAGGAACCATCAGGCATTTTGACTGTTAGAGTTCCGACTCCAGAAGGCGGGCTGAGCTCGACCGATCGGCCAACCTTCACGGACCTGCCGGAAGACACCTCGAATGATGGTACAAGCCAGTCAACGCAGTTGGCCATGAACACAGGGAAGCTCACCCGCAGAGGAAAGTCGCTGTCCAGGATATCGAATCCAAGTTGAACGAATCTGGTCGCTCCGTCTACTCCTGCGACCGCTAGGGGACCGCCGGGGCCGTCAAGAAGACTCTCAGCCCAGGGCTTTGGGCGCAGGTATTGGGCCTTCGCAATACGCATACCGACCGGGTCAACAAAGGCGGTGACTGGACTCTTGCGGTTCCAGTCCACGATGCTCGGAGATGTCACGGCCTGTCCCACTGCCGCAGGTGCCTGTTGCGTAGAAGTACCGATCAGAAGATAACCGCCAGGCGGGAGCGGACCCGGCGGGCTGACCCGGTCAAATACGACCAAAGCGTACTCGCCTGCAGCCAGGCCTTCTGGCACCGACTCACCGCGCACCAGATCGATGCGCTTGTCCAACAGAAGAGCATTCTCCAGAAACACGTTCCCTTTGGTGACAAGAAGTGCTTCGATGCGTGCGTGTCTGGCGAGGTAGGCCGTCGCGGTATCGTCGACCGCCAGATCGTCATCCAATGCAATCTTCGCGATGATCCGACCGCTCGCCTCGCCAATCCCTTCAATGACCTCCTGGGCCGAGCCTCTTGAGAGTAGGTTGAGTTCGCGCACGTCAATCAGTTTGTCGTTAAGATAAACCTCCAGGTTTGTCCGGCGATTCTGCAAGCCAAAGTTACGCACACCCACGAAAACCTGTTGATTACCGGAATGGGTGCGACGTGAGTCAATGGCAGTGATGCCAACGTTCTCGCTTCGTCTGCCGATACGCTGGTAGCTGAGCTTGACGTCGCCTCCCGAGAGACTGGACAGGTCGTCGAAACCGCCATCAGAGTAGACCACAACTCGCGCGTCGCGTCCACGGTTCTCAGCGATTAGCGACAGAGCCAGCGTCATCGCCTGCCGCATATCGCACTCCGCGTCAGAGGGTCTGATTCCGGATATGGCAGCATTGAGCGCTCGCTTATCTTTGGTGAAGGAGATAACCACTCTGGCCCTGGCACCGGCGGATATCACCAGCATCCGATCGCCGACTCCCATGCTTTGCGCCAATCCCCTCGCCCGTGACTTGGCGGCTTCGAGTCGGGATTGGCGCACGTCCCGAGACTGCATGCTTGCGGAAGCGTCAATGATAGCGACCACACGGCTCTCCGGGGCGGCGCGAGTGCGTACATAAGGCCTGGCGAGGGCAAACGCGAGCATTAGAAGTGCCGCCAGTTGCAGAAACAACAGCAGGTTCTTTTTTAGCCTCTGAAAAGGCGCGTTGGCTTGAATGTCCGCGGTGGCATCCAACCAGAACTGAACTGAAGACACCGTCTTGTCTTTGCGCCTAAGTTTCAGCAGATAAAGCACGACAACTATCGCGCCCAGGGGCAGGAACAGCAACAGTGTCAGCGGGGCCAGCAGGCTCATCTGTATCGCCTCATCTCAGCGCCCCGCGGCGGCGAAGATAGTTGAGAATCAAGTCCTCAAACGGAGTGTCATTGGCCACGAAGATGTACCCTGCGCCGTGACTGGTGCAGAAGCTCTCAACCTCAGACCGGTGCCGCTGAACCGCCGAACGGTAGCGGCGCAGCAGAGATTGCGTTATTGTGACCTCGCGTTTCCGGCCGTCTTCGGAGTCTATCAGCATCAGATCGCCAACGATAGAAGGGTTGACTTCCTCTGTGTCCAGGAGATGGAACACCACCAGTTCAAACCCGCGCGAGAGCAGAGACAGCAGGCCGCGCTGATACTCTTCGTCCAAAAAATCGGAGACAACAACGGCCAGACCGCGATTGGAGCATTTCAGCGAGAGGTCTGTGAGTGAATCACTCAGCTTCGTCTCCTTGCCCGGCGACACAGACTGCAGGTAGTCAAACAGGGCGGAAACAGACTGCTTGCCGCGCGCAGGACGCATCACCCCTGCTTGACCGTCGGAGAACACCGACACGGAGACTCGGTCCAAGTTACACAGCGCAATGTATGACAAAGCCGCCACGATACGCTTGGCATAGAGTAGTTTTGTTGGACTGCCAAAGTCCATAGACTTCGACGCATCGATGGCGAGATAGACGTAGAGGTCCTCTTCTTCAACGAACAGCTTCAGAAAAAGCCGCTCAAGCCGCGCGTAAACATTCCAGTCAACCCTGCGGAAGTCATCGCCGTGGGTGTAGTCGCGGTAGTCCGCGAATTCGACGGATGAGCCGCGCTTGCTCGATCGTCGCTCCCCGTGCAGTCTGCCGGCAAACACCTTGCGGGCAACGAGGACCAGCCTCTCGATCTTGCGAAGGAAGTCGGGGTCGAGCAGTTCGGTTGTGCGTTGCGTGACGTCATTCACGCGGGTTTCTCCTTGCGCCCTCGGGAGCGCCGGTGTCCTCACCGGCACGAGTCCTACACCGGTACGTCTTCCCTGGTCACCTGTCTGGTGAGGACTTCGTCGATGATGGCATCCTGGCTGATCTGTCCGGCCTCGCCTTCAAAGTTGAGCACTATCCGGTGGCGCAGAGCCGGTTTGGCCACAGCTACGACATCGTCGAACGACACGTTGAACCGGCCGTCCAGCAGTGCACGCACCTTGGCGCCGAGTATCATCGCCTGAGCGCCACGCGGACTGGAGCCATATCGAACGTAACGGTTTGTCATATCACACGCATACTCACTGCCCGGATGCGTTCCAAGGACGGTCCGAAGCACATATTCCTTGACGTGTTCGGCGACCAGCACTTCGCGAGCCACGCTCTGCATCGAGAGAATGCCGGGCCCATCTATGACCTTGTCCACGCAGGGCAAATCCGCTCCCGTGGTGCGATCAACGACGGTCGACAGCTCTTCCAGGCTCGGAAACTCCACAATCAGCTTGAACAGAAAACGGTCAAGCTGCGCTTCCGGCAGGGGATACGTCCCCTCCATCTCTATAGGATTCTGGGTTGCAAGCACCAGAAACGGCTCATCCAGCTTGCGCACGTTGCCTGCCACAGTCACGGAACGCTCCTGCATCGCCTCCAGCATAGCTGACTGGGTCTTGGGCGTGGCGCGGTTGACTTCGTCGGCGAGAACTATGTTGGCGAAGATCGGGCCGTGCTGGAACGAGAACTGCCTCGCGCCGCCCTCGGTCTCCACGAGGATGTTGGTTCCGACTATGTCGGCGGGCATCAGATCCGGGGTGAACTGAATGCGCGAGAACACCAGATCAGCCGCCTCAGCTATCGTGCGCACAAGCAGCGTCTTCCCGAGCCCGGGCACTCCCTCGAGCAGGACGTGGCCATTGGCTATCAGCGCCGTGATGACCCCGTCAACTATCTCGGACTGACCCACGATTACCTTGGCGATTTCGGAGCGAAGCCTGACAAACGAATCCGCAAACTCCTGTGCTCTTTCGGCTGCTTCCATACTCGTGCCTCACTTTCTTAGTTGCCTGGTTCACTCGCACACCTCACCCTGAACTTGATTCAGGGCCTGCGCAGGTGGGTGCTGAAACCAGTTCAGCATGACGTGCATGCTCCTGCCTGCTATTC
>CAYSLA010000008.1:24384-33249 GCA_964431685.1 uncultured bacterium
AACCAGTTCAGCATGACGTGCATGCTCCTGCCTGCTATTCCAGACTACTGAAGTAGTCCTTTACTCGTGTGCGATATGCGGGGGGCACTTTCTCTTTCGCTAGTGCCTCCTCCGCAGTCTTACGATAGTCCGGAAGAACCTCACTGTACGGAACCGATGCCGGCGACGATGCGTCCGGTGCGCCCTTCGTCTCACCTGCCGAGAACACCATCCCGCTCTGACCAACTTGCGTCGGGACTTTCTCTATCTTATCAGTGGGTTGCAGTTTGCCTCTCGGCCCTGTGTTGCGGTTGTCTGCCCCAAATCCGCCACCCGGCCCCGTTCCAGAAGACCCTATCCCACACTGCACCAGCGCGCATCCGGTGCCCTTGCACGTACCGCACGCGCTCTGCAACGCCAGAGCCATCTGCTGCGCTTTTTCCATCTGCTCCATCATGCGCTTGAGCTCTTCGGGACTCATCTTCGCGAGCTTCTCGGCGTTCTCCCGCATCATCTTCGCAAGCTCGTCCAGATCGGTGTTCTTGAGCGCCTCCGCGAGCGCTTCCATCTGCTTCCTCAGGGTCTCGCGGTCGACTTTGCTCATATTCCCAGAGCCCATCTTCTGCGAGAGCTTTCGCATCAGTTCCGCTGCCGCCTGGAAATCGGAGTTGGCCGCCAGCTTCGCCAAGGCCTCTCCGAGTTCGGAAGGTATGGGCAGGCTGGAGTTCGGATCGGCGTATTTCTCCAGGGCTTCGGCGAGTTGCTTGCGCTCAGACTCATTCAGAGGCCCGGACTTATTGGCCAGACGCTTGAGCAGCTCATCTGACGGGACTTTCTTGAGCGCATCTTCTGGAGGGATGTTCTCACGTTTGGCGATTTCGGCTGCGGTGCGGCGCGCAAGTTCGTCGGTGGACTCCCGCATCCTGGCCTCCGCTTCTCGCATCGAACGTGTTCCCGAGTTCGCCTCCGCCAGTTTCTGTTGCTCACGAGCGAGTTCATCGCTCAGTTTGCGGGTCTTGACCAGCGCAGTCTTGCGGTTCAGGCGACCAGTCTCCATCTTCTCGCCCAATTTCTGCATCCGGTCAGCAAGCTTGCGAATGTCTTCACGCGATGGGCCGGCCTGTTTTCGGATATCGCGCGCAGCCCTCGTAAGGTTCTTACCTTCCTGTTTCATCACCTGGGCTTCGCGTCTGCGTTCCGGTGAGTTCAACCCGGGAATCACCGGCAGAAGTATCGCGAGGGCCAGCAGCAGGGCGGCTGCCCCGAACAGCCAATGCTGGAACCCGATTCGCCTTCGGAAGACCTCGGAGGGTTTCGTCGACGACAGCGTGTTCTCAGCATCCGAGATCAAAGCAGTAGTGAACTCATCTGCAGAACTTGATGATCGGGCTGAAAGCGCGGTTGACACACGCTCTTTGAGACCGGCTCGACGGTCGGCCGCGACCGCGATGGATGCGTCGGACAGCGGCCTGACAATGGCATAAAGGGTCCCTACGACCGCTCCACTGCCAACGACCGCGGCCCAAAGGCGGTAGTCGAGCAGTGCATCGTACTTGCCGGACAGCAGCGCAAACACGGCGGCAACGATCATTCCGCAGCCGAGCCCTACCATAAGCCACTTCTCAACCAGCAGAAGCCTCACCCGCGCGCGCAACGCTTTCCTGTGAGAATCGAATTTCAAGTCTTCAGCCCCTCTCTAACGATGCCCCCATATCGCTTCCTCGCCGGACCCGAGAGCATGACGCACCCGGCGTACACGGCCAGGTAGATCAGGCTCGTGACAATCCACACGTTCTGGTTGCCGCAGAAGAGCGGAGGGTCATTTTTGTCCCAGTCACCTGTGGTCACGAGAAGCGGTGTCAGGGGCCAGAACAGAGCGGCCTCATCCGCGAATCCCCTGGTGCCTTTGCCCGGTTCGTAGACAGCGGCGAACGGCAGATATCCCACCAGCGCCAGAGCCGCGATCACCAGCACAACGGCCACTGCCTGCTTGCGAGCAGTGCACACGGCAGAGGCCAGAAGCCCGACCCCGCAGAAGCCAACAGTAATGGCCACAACTGTCACCCCGGACTTCAGATAGCCAGTCCAAAAACCGTTGCCAAGAGCGACGGACGCTGAACTACTCGCCCATTGCATGGTCAGTCCGAATGCCAACCATGTGCAGACGGTCAGAATGACCATGAACAAAGCGGCCCCACGGATGTCGTTGTCGAAAGCTGCTCTGGCGGTGAATCCGTGAGTTGTGAATACTCCGCGGGTGCCCGCTCCGAAAACCGGCTCGATTTGCTTCGGGACACGCGTCGGCGAACCACAGACGGGTTCCGACTTTGTGTCTTTGGCCCTCAGCCTGCCTGTGGAGAACAGAGGAACCAACAGTCCCGTCAGAATCAGCACAGTAATCGAGCCCGCTCCCAGAAGCTCTTTGATGGGTTTCATTCCTGGGAAGGCATCGAAAGCATTCCCCACCACGAGCCAGACCAGCATTACCAGCAGCCCAATCAACCACGCGCGGATGGAGGCCGGACGGTGCGCTCTGGTGAGGCGGACATGCGTAGAGGCAACAAGTAGAAGCACCACGCCAATCACTATTCCTACCACAGCCGCCGCAATCCCCATAGGAACAGCCATCCCACATACCTGCGCTGTCTTCAACGGGAAGTGAGCGACGAATCCAGGGTTGATGAGGCCCAACACGAACGGCTCCCCGGCGCTTCCGTAGTACAGACGTTCAAACATCATGTAGCCGCCCAGTCCCACGCTGCCAAGCGTATAGCCAACAACTACGGCATACGAGAACAGAACCGCCGCTGCCGTGCCGTTGAGCAGAGACGAGAAGAACACACTCACCGCGGCAAACAGAAAACACCACGCAGTCAGCGACACGTAGACCGCGGTTATCTCCAATGGCGATATGCCGCCGAAGCTCATACAGAGCGCGGCCAGCGGGATCGTGCATACCAGCATCGTCATACAATAGAGAAAACCCGCAAGATGCCTTCCGGACACGATCCTGCCTGGAGAAAGCGGGGTGAGCGCGAGCAGTTCGATGGTCTTGCGCTCCACTTCACGGGTCAGCGCTCCTGCTGAGACCGCCGGAACAATCAGCGCGAGAAGACTCATCTGGAACCACGTGAGGATCTGGAACATCGTCCTGCCGGTCGTGCGATTCGCCAGGAGTCCGGAAGTGCCTGAGTTGGAGCCAGACTCCCAGACACTGGAGAACGCGATGAGAAGCACGATCGAGAGCAGCAGCACATAACACGCCATCACCGTGAAGCCCTTGGTGCCGCGCATACGTGTGCGTAGCTCGGCAACAATGCAGGGGTTGTCGCACAGCGAGCCCGACAGGAACGAGCCCAAAATACTTCTTCTTGCGGCTATCATCTGTGCTATGCTCATCCCACACCGCCTTCGGTTACCTTCATGAATACGTCTTCAAGATCCAGAGTCTCCTCGGTAAACGACAGCACCTTGAAGTTGTTGCCGACCAGAGCGTCCAGCACCAGGTATTCCTTGCCAGGCGGCCCAGTATATGTAACCGAAAGCAGTCCGTCGTCAACTGCAGGCGACGCGCATCCCTCAAGGTTGCCCAGCAGCGACGCGGCTTCCTGGAGCCTCTCAACCAGCCTGATCTTGAGCACCAGCCCACTCCGGCACTGCGACACTATCGCCGAAACATCGCCCGTGACGACCATCTTGCCTCGCTCGATGATCGTGATCTTGTTACAGAAATCCGCAAGCTCCGGCAGGATGTGAGACGACACGAGGATGGTCTTGCCCATCTTTCGGAGCTCTTTGAGAAGATCCTTTATCTCCACTCTGGCGCGCGGGTCGAGCCCCGCGGCAGGTTCGTCAAGAAGCAGAAGCTGCGGATCGTGCAGGAGTGTCTTGGCCAGACAAAGCCTCTGTTGCATACCTCGAGACAACTCACTCACGAAAGAGTCGTGCCTGCCGGAAAGGTCTGTCAACTCCAGCACATCACATATTAGGCCACTGCGTTTGGGACGAGGTATGCGATAGGCTGCCGCGAAGAAGTCCAGGTACTCCCAAACGCGGAGTTCTTCGTAGAGACCGTAGAAATCCGGCATATACCCGAGCATCTGCCTGGCTTCTTCGGGACACTCGGCGACGTCGATGCCGCCAACAAAGGCAGTGCCGGACGTGGCTTCCACCAGACCCGCGACCATCTTTATGGTGGTAGTCTTTCCCGCTCCATTGGGTCCGATGAAGCCCATAATATCACCTGAGCAGACCTCGATGCTCAGATTATCTACGGCAGTCAGGGCTCCGTAGACTTTGGTGAGGTTCTGGGTGCGAAGCATTGGAGTGTTCATCTCGGCTGACTCCTCTCTCCGCCTACAGTAACCCGCACCGATGCTTCAACGGGGATGCCGGAACTGGCAGAGTTCAGCCTCAGGCGTATCCGGTTGCCCGAGCCAAGGAACCGCAGAGGCCTGGACAGAACCTGCATCTCGTCAGATTCCAGACCGATCCACACCTTCTCGTCGTAGTCGTAGATCGTGACCTTGAAACCGGATGCAGGCTCGGATGCCCCTGGCGGCGGCCCGGGAACTCCGGGTGAGCCCGGAATGCCTCCTGGCGGCATCCCAGGTGGTCCGGGTCTGACATCAGGCTGCATCTGAGCCTCAATGGCAAGAACACTGACTTTCAGGTCGGCCGGAATGTCAATAACACCCGAAACGTCCGCTATCCCATCACGTTCAACACGAGCTTTGAGAGTGGTGGCATCGGAGGCAATCGATATGACACCCTTGCTCCGGCTTTTGTCCAGTTCCCAGCGAATCCGCTTCGCCGTGACCAGTCCAGTACTTCCAAGCCGGTATTCAAGAGGCATCACGATGCAGGCAGCCGACTGGCGCTTGCCGGACATACCTTCGACATCAATGGTGTTGACAGCAGGGACAAGGCCAATGAGACACGGCGGGCGTTTGCCCTGCCGTGCGAAGTTCAGCAGACCCGCAGAGAGCCTGGAATCGATCTTCATATCTTTCCAGTTCTGCTCCGGCGGCCGTCGAACGTAATTCGAGGAGCCAACCGCGAGAGAGACCCGGACAGTCTGGCCGGGCCGGACACTGCCGATGCGAGCGATGGAAGTCCCCCAGGCGAGAACGCAGTCGCTGACATCAACCTTCGTCCCATTCTTCACAGTGCCGGCGAGCACTACTCCGTCGCTGGCGAGATCGACATCCCACCTGCCGCCCATATCAATGCCGCTGTCGCTCTCAAACACGGTGCTGGACCACATAGCCATATCAACGTTGTCCGCATAGGACTCGTCGGCCGCTACAACATCAACAAAGTCCCTCTCGGCGCTCGATACGAACACTCTTGGCAGAGTCGCACGATCCTTGAAGACGACCTTGCGCGAGCGACGCGCCGGACTAAACGTCCAGCCGATAGTGTAAGCACGGGCATAGGAACATCCGGCCCCGGTCTCATAGACGGTCGCCGTGTTCATCTCAGTGCTGCTGCCTTTCGATGAAAAGCCGATTAGCCAGGCCACCAGTGCGAACAGAATCACAACCGCCGGAGTTGTGATCCACGCAAGCTCCAGACGTTTGTGCCGGCTGAGGATGACATAGTTCACCGGAACAAGGACGATGATGTATGAAAGCAGGAACAGGGCCATCGTGCGGAATGATGGCGGTTTAACTGAGGGTTCGCCGGCCACAACCGAGCCCAGGTCCGCCGACGGCCCGGTGGGACGCCCGGGATACCCATACACGCCCTGGTCGATCGTCAACCCGTTTATCATCGGCCTGCGCCTTCCCTGTTCGATCACGCTCTTCCAGAACGCACGCTGGCCATCCCACTGCGTGAAAGGTCGGCTGGTGCAGTCGAAGGCGAGGAACACGACCCGGCCCCGGCCGTATGCTCGCTCCACCAACAGCGGAATCCCCTCACTCGAACGGATGACTTTCCCAGCACCGGGGTTCGCCTGAGTGACTGCGACATTGGCAGGCTCCGGCAGTTGCGCGTAGTTGCCGCCATCGGCGATTGCTCCAAAGCCGGTAACCGAGCCTGCACCTGTTACCCGCACGGGCAGTATATCATCGAAGAACGGATTCCGCAGTGCGCGGTAGTCAGGCCCGGCTGATATAACCAGAGTGCCGCCCGACACGGCATAGACCGCCAATGCCTGCAACTGCTCAGCGGTTGCCCTTGAGACGGACGCCGGAGTAATGATCAGCACGTCCACTCCCCTGTAACCCGCTGGCCGGTCCAGGAGTTCATCCGGCGAGACGGCCCCGACGACTATCGAAATCGGTGTTCCAGGAGGGCCAAACCGGGTGGCCGTCTTGCTCTTGATCGTGTCTCCGTTGAGAAACGTGGGAGCGCCCTGCTGGTCTCCGATGGAAGCCAGCAGGATCGAATCCCGTTCACCGCCACCCACGGCGTTCCTTGCCGTCGTCTTAGCCACCACACTGCTGCCCTCGCGCAGCGTTACGTCACACCGCGAGAAGTAGTACGGCGGCAGAGTGAACAGAGTGTAGGCTTTGGTCGAATTGGAGGGCAGATCGACCTCAGCGGATGTAGACGCGGCTCCACGGAGGTTTGACTGCGGGTAGCTCAGGCTGAGTCTGCCTTGCACATCGCGTCCGCCAGTGTTTGTCAGGACCACTCTGACAGGTGTCCACTGCTCGGCGGACGACACTCGCCCAAACCCAAACGTGGCTGTAATGCCCACGTCGGCACGCAATGCGGGCGCAAGAAACAGGAAAAGCAGAAGAAGAAAAGGCAGACAGCGGTACGATCTCGTTAGTTGAATGAACATTTGCGACGCACTCCTGAATGTACAATACTCCGGAGAACTACAAGTCACCTTCTTGAGATACGCTTGTTGGCCGGATTTGTTCCCGTCTGATACAATTGATGGAATCCAGACGCTCCTGCGAGCAGCGTGCTGTCTCGGACCTACACGGCAAGAGAGACCGCACGGAGCCGAATAATCCGAACACTCGGGCAGTGTGCTGCGTCAAACGACTGTGCAGGACTTGCGCAAAGACAGACAAAACGACGGAGAAAGACATGCCGCGATACAAAGCCAATGCTGGTTTCACCCTGATTGAGCTTCTCGTAGTCATCGCAATCATAGCAATTCTAGCTTCAATACTCTTCCCAGTTTTCGCTCAGGCACGAGAAAAGGCGAGACAGGTTTCGTGTCTTTCAAACCTGAGGCAGATCGGGTCCGGGCTGATGATGTATATCGATGACTATGACGGGCTGCTGCCCAGTTCGGTCACATTCGGCAGATGGTGGACTATAGCCCAGAGTAGCATGTTTCCTCCGCCATTCGTCAAGGATCAGTTGCTGCCTTACACAAAGAGCGACAAGATCTGGTTTTGCCCGTCGATCGATGTGAAGTCGCCTTTGCACTACTACTACACCATGGTCGGAACATTCGAGGACAACCAGACAACCTATCACTGGTGTTTCGACGGCGAAGACCATGATCCATTGCCAATGCACACTGCGATGTTCGCCGGGAATCCGGCCTCGGCGGTGCCCTATCCGACCAAGCAGCCGATGTTCTACGATATTCCGTTCTGGATCGAACACTCAGTGCACAACCAGGGCATCAATGTGGTATACCTTGACGGGCACTCAAAGCGAGTGAAGTTGTTGGAGCAGAGCCGCGGGATGATCGACGGCTCCTATGACTACCGCAAGATGCACTCGTGCGACGGCTTTGAACCCTGATGGGGAAGAATGGGACATATAGGACCTATGAGGCATATAGGACCTATATGGATTTGCTGTGCTTCAGGACAGGTTGTCGTCCCGAAGCTGCCCCGGAAATCACACGAGTTGCTTGCCAATCCGGACTAGTTGCTCCGCGGAGCTCTGCGCTATGTGGCCGTTCTCTTCTATTGGCACATTGAACGTCACACCGCCGCCAGCCGCCTTGAACCCTCGAGCCACGCTGAGCACTTCCTCGTCAGTGTAGTGAAGGTACTTGGAAGTAATTGCGGGGTTGAATGTCAGATCCAACGGGATCAGCGCGTGCTGCTGGACTCCGTCAACGCACTGCGAGGTCGGCATGTAGAACTCCGGCTCCCGTCCCTTCTGCCGCAGACGACCATCTTCAGTGAGCACAATGTCGTCTTCAGAAGGAAAGAAGTCAAACCTGATCTTCCCGTCCTCGATCAGGTGAACCTCTCCCGCATGGTAGTCCTGCAGCGGCGTCACCGGCTTCTCACGACCACAGCAGAATGCGCCATCGTTGAAGGCGATAATTGAGTCCGGGTTTCCAGCTCGGGACGCGTCAATCCAGTCCTGCCAACTCCATTTTCCCTCATGCAGATGGTCGTATGCCCCATCGTACCACCAGCCGTCTTCGAGGCGGCCGAGTTGCAGCGAGTAGTCGCGCACAAATTCCAGATACCGCTTGAGAAACTCGGACTTGTCGTCCGGAGTCCACCCGAACGCCTCTGGGACGTCACTCTTCTGACCTGCTACCTCGCATGGAAGATAGGCTATGAACCTCTTACCCATGCCTTTCAAGCACCGAGCCACATCAGACACCAGATCGCGGCGGGAGGTATGACCAGGCAAGACCCGATCAAGAAAGGCGTTGGGGGCGTTGTAGTAGCCCGTGTTCTGACCTATGGTGAATATCAGCCAGTCAGCCCCAGTCCGCGTGAACTGGTCCATGAAGTAGTCCAGGTCGAAGCTGTCGACAATCCGGTTGAAGTCTGCTGTTCTGGCCTCAGGCGTGTCGCCTTTCGGCGCGAACAGGTAATGCACCATCACCCCGAAAGTCCCGTCTGCCAACCACTGTGCGCGATGCTTCATGTTCTCTGTTCCTCGTCGGTTCTCCGAATGCACGTATTATGCCACTGGTTGTGGCGCGATTGCAAACGG
>CAYSLA010000008.1:33349-45098 GCA_964431685.1 uncultured bacterium
AGAACCGTCTATGCTTCGCAGGCGGTTTGTCCCGAAGCACACGTCAGCGCACTTCTGCGGACAAAGAGAAGGAATGGCTGCCCAACTGAGAGAAGGAATCATTGTTGGAGGTTGATCAATATGGCTGACACAATCGAGTTTCGAGGCGACTACGAAGACCAGAGCACCGACAAGGGCTTTCAGTTTGAGTTCCACTGCCAGAGGTGCAACAATGGAGTGCGTACCAAGTTTGCGGCATCAACGGTAGGCACCGTCACCGGCGCGCTGCAGATAGCCGGCGGGCTCCTGGGAGGCATTTTTGGCAAAGCGGCCGACATCGGCAACGAGGTCAGATCTGCCAGTTGGGAGAAGGCTCACGACTCGGCCTTCCAGAACGCCTGGGAAGAGGTCAAACCGCATTTTGTCCAGTGCCCGAGGTGTTCGGCGTGGGTCTGCAGGCAGTCCTGCTGGAACGAACGAAAGGGAATGTGCAAGGAGTGCGCTCCTGACCTGGGCGTTGAAATGGCTAAAGCTCAGTCCGACCGGTCGGTGGAGGAAATCCACAGGCACGCGGCGATGGCGGAGGAAGACAAGAAGCTCAGCACACAGTACTGGCGAGAGAACATACGAGCATCATGCCCCAAGTGCGAAGCGCCGCTGGAAAGCAACGCGAGGTTCTGCCCCAGTTGCGGAGAGCAGCTCAAGTCGAGCAGCCACTGCACGCAGTGCGGGGCGAAACTGAGCGCCACGGCCAGGTTCTGCGCTGAGTGCGGAACCGCAGTCCCCACTCAGGAGTAGTATCCTCGGCGAATGGTATGAGCTCTACTCGCCCGGGTTGACAGGTGGAATGACTAGCGTGAACGCCGTGCCCAGGCCTTTGGCGCTGGACACTGTCAGTGATGCGCCAATGGTCTCCACTGCGGACGCCACAATCGCAAGGCCGATTCCAAATCCCAGTGAGCTGGCACCCTGAGATGTGACGACCTGCCGGAATTCTTCGAATATGACCGGCAGGTCGGCTTCGTCGATTCCCCGACCCGTGTCCGCCACAATCACCTCAAACGCACCCCGGCGCATTCCTGTGAATATATCTATACAACCTGCGTCCGTATACTTCACCGCGTTTGAGAGTAGATTGGTAAGAATGATAACTACCTTGTTCTGGTCGTAGTAAGCAGAATCCGGTTTTCCGCGACGGTGTGTCCGGACCGTCAGCCCCTTCTTTTGCGCTTGCGGGGCGATGGAGGTCACAGCCTGCTCGATGAAGTCCATCGGATTGCACATTCTAGCGTTCAGAGTTGCCAGGCCGGACCTGATACGGAGCACCTCGAGGACGCTGTCCACGATTCGAAGAAGCTGTTCAGAGCTTCGCATAGCGCGCCTCAGGATGTCAGATTGTTCCGCAGTAAGTTCGCCGACCATTCCTTCGAGGAGCATCTCAATGTAGCCCTGAACGGCGGTCAGGGGAGTTCGCACGTCGTGTGTAACGCTGCTCAGAAACTCTCTTTGAAGACTGCAGGCTCGTTCCAGTTCGTCCAAGGTCTGCTGGAGCTTGAGTTCGACTTCCTTGCGCTGGGTGACGTCCTGAAGAGTCTCAATGACTCCGACGATATCTCCCGATGAATTCACGTGCGGCGCGAATACAAGGGTAGTGTAGCCTCGCCTACCTGTTGAAGCAATCTCAAAAGGAACATCCTGGACTGTGAAAGTCTCGCCGGACAACGCCCGATTGAGTCGTTCGTATGTCCCCCGCGCACGAAGATAGCCTTCAAGCTCATCCTTAGCCTCGCCCTTGATCTGTTCCTCCGACCACCCGGTTAGTCTCTCCATGAACGCATTCCATACTACGATGTGCAACTCCCGGTCAAAAACAACTATGCCCTCTCCCGCCCCAGAGATTATCTCGTTGACAAACCCGAGCGCGTCCCTGAGTGCCTGCTCCGACTCAAATCTGAAGAGAGCGCTGCCGATCTGCGCGGCGATTGTCTCAAGAGAGTCCAAGGCGTGATCCGGCAAGGCAGGGACGGTGTGTGAAGCAACGATGAGGCAACCAACAGGCGAACCATCGTGCATCACGGGAACTATCGCCGAACTCTTCAAACCCTCCTGCCTGTGGATGTCACGTTCCGCTAACCGCTCCTGATTGAAGCAGAGCGGCTTGCCGTCAGCAAGGTCCAACGCCCAAGGGCTTTCCGCGTCAACTCTTGAGAACACGTCGAGATAACTCTGGCCCACGTTCACCGAATAGAGCAAATCAAGCGTGTTGGCGTCACGATTCGTGATGTAGAAACCACCACTGTCCATCTGAGCCAACTCCATTGAAGCGTGCACGCACAGACGAACGGCCTCGTTCAGGCTGTCAACTCGGTACAAATCCAGGGCGAGATCTCTCTGGATTCGGAGCAGGCGCTCCCATTCCATACCTCCGCCACCAGTTGCCGCTTCCGTCTCTCGCACGTTCAACTCCTTCGATTCGCCCTTGCATCTTGCTGTTCGCCACAGTCAATCATGATTAACACTTGCACACTATACTACGCGAGGCGTCTCAAGTCAACAAAACCCCGATAGGCTTATGTCCAGCAATCACGCAGTCATGATTTCTTCATGATTGCGTACAATGCAACCATTCTGTCAGTGTGTGACACACGGACATTCTGTCGGCCGGATGCGGATATCTCTTTGGCTTATCTCTTCTGGGGCTCCCATCCAGTGCAGTCACCGCAAAGAAGTGTCAGGCCAGTTGGTCAGCGCCTCAGCCTTGACGTGCGCTCACGGGGCTTGCTCAGACTACGGGCGCAAGCAGAAGCATCTGCCAAGAGAGCGCGCCCATTGAACTGGGCGTACTTGAGCCTGTCATTGGATGGTCATCGATGCAGAGTATGGGAGGTCCGTATTGGATTCTCGAACCTCCGTCCCACGGCCGCGATAGGCTATGTGGCTGGTCGATTTGCTGTGCAGTAGAATGGAGTCCGGGATATCAGATTCTTGTGCCGGTCACCCGGACACGGTCTATCATCGCCATTCCTCCTGACAGCGCTGCACGGAAGCGGATCTTGAAGTTTGGGTTGTTTGCCGCCTGTGCGGGCAGCGCCACACTTCTGGAGGTAAACGCCGAGGATTGCGTTATGTCGTCCGCTGTGTGCCATGCGGAGCCGTCATGCCATTCCACGTAGCAGTGATTGCCAGAGGTGAATCCGTCTGCCCTCACCATATATTCCAGCCGAATACCTGACCTGCCGGCGGTACTAACGGCGCGCTGGATAGACTGAGTACCAACAAGCTGAACGCATCTTCTTGAGTCAGCGCCAGTTACCTCCGGCTCGGTGTTCGTGTTGGACTCGCTCACCCGTTGCACCCGCAGCCCCACCGAATCCGGGTTGGTCACAGAGGTGGCATTCAGGACCAGCTTCGCGTTCGAGACGGATGAATAGCCCGACTTGTTGATGCCGCTGAGGTCGAACCGAAGGTAGATCGCCCCGTAGTCCCACCAGGGCGAGAAGAACGTGGAGAGCGCCGGGCCGGAGAAGTCCCTGCTGTAGACACTTCGCATAGACAGATTCCCATCCACCGTATATGCCGGTCCCTGCACAGTCTGATACTGCCCGCCCGGCGCGATCTTCACCATCAACTTGGGAGCGAGCGACGCCTGGCTTGTTTCGGAGCTGTCAAATGCGATACCTCTCGCAGTGCCTCCCGGTATGCCGTAGATCGGCCCGCCTAGCTGTATCATGAATCCGTTGTTCAGCTTAGCCTGGTACAGCCAAGCGTTCACCATAGAAGTGACATCGATCTCAACCAGACCCGGCGATGTCGCAACAGCGCTTGATGTCGACCCTGTGCCGCAGAACTGAAACTCGCCGCCGCTCCAGGGGAAGCCAGCTTCATTCAGAACCCAGGTAAAGCCTTCCCTGATTATGGGAGAACCGCCTGCGCTCCACTGCCCGTGCGCAAAACTACCGCTTTCAAAGCCATCTATGAACAGAACATCATCGCCGCAGTAGAACCCGGTCAGCCAGTCGGCATACTGAATCAGCTCTCTTGCTTCGGGGGATGAATCGCTGGCGAGGCCATACATGCCGATTCCCGGCATCTCGGGATAGCTGTCGTGCACAGTGCTCACCCATAGATTGAGACGGGACTTACTTGTCTGTGCCGGGATGATTTGCCCGAACAGATTGATTGTCTTTTCGATGAGACCGGCAGACTTCATCACTTCACAACGACTGAGTGCCCCCTCCAGAGAAATCTCGAAATATCCCTCAATTACGGCAAGGTCGATTGTGCCGTCGGCCACCAGGCTCTTAAACAGATCGTCCGGACTGGTGAAGTAGCAGCTCATGAAGACGTCCGGCCACTGCGCCCGCGCCAGGCGCCAGCCTGCCGCGCAGGCTTCTTTCTCACTCTCGTACCCCCCAATCCATTCGTCGAATCCAGGACCGGTCGAAGTCCAGTCGCCAATATTGGGGTTGGCCTGCTGCTTATAGAACTCCGGGTCTCCCGTCGGCCAGGGGTTGCTCGGCCCAAAAGCCCAGTGACCCACCGCCACGCCCAGGCTGTTCCAGAACCTTGCGTATTCCACTCCGCCGTCGAGGTTGCTCGAGCTGGCCACGTAGTTCGCGTTCCTGTAGTAGCCGGGGTTCGACTCGACAAACGCCGGCTGGTACCACATCCGATACGGCTTGCGCACAGGAACGTAGGGAGTCGCCACACTCGTCAGTTCGACACGCAGCTTCGGCCTGCGCGACGGGTCGGTGTTTTCGCGGGAGCCGAAGGTGACGCTGTTCGCGCTGTACGATGAGGACAGCTGATACGGCCCGCCGAGCTGAATGACGAGACCCACATTCGCCTTGCCCCCGTATAGCCACTGACGCACGATGTTACTCACATCCACTGTGACCGTACCAACAGCCGATACTGTGGTGGTTGCTGTGTTTCCGGCGGCTGAAGATTGGAAATTGCCGCCCGTCCACAGGCGAGAAGAGCCGGAATCGTTGTACAGCCAGGTGAACCCCAGTGGGCTGGTATAGGTGTTGTTCGGGTCGATCCGCGATACCCGGAGCGGCAGCGACTGCGGATTGGTGACTGCGGTCACGTAGAGCGTGAGCGTGGCCCCTGCTACGTCTGCATAGGACGCTGACTGGATCGCAGCAAGATCAAAACGCACGTAGACACACCCAATGTTCGACGTCGGCGTGAACCAGGTCCTCATCGTCGACGAAACGAAGTTCTTCGCACTCCCGCTGTAATCCAGTTGACCGTCGATTATGGATGCTGCGCCTTCGATTGTGGCCGTATACTGTGGAGTCGACTGGATGGCTCCGGTCGACGCGAGTTTCAGGGCCGGTCTGACCGTTCCGGTAACGCTGTCGCGCTCAAGGGACGATATGCCCGTGACCGACCCCAAAAACGGCTTAGGAGGCAAGAACGCCGGAATGCTCTGACCGGGAGGCGCATACACCGTCAATCCCCGTCCGTGTGAATCTCTAAGAATGCACCACGACTCGGAGAACGGGATCAGCCAACCCCACGTTTTCACAAGCAGACCCACGTTGTTCAGTCCCAACCCGCCGGCCACGCCCATTTGGCCAGCACCGCTGCCGAACACATACATCCAGTCGGAGCCTCCCAGGTTTTCGGGGATTATTCCCAGAGGTAACACCGTGTCGGATGTAGCTGCAGTTGTCATCGTCTCGGCGGCTATATACCGTTCGCCCGTGTTGACATCTGTTCGCATGGTGCCGGTAATGTTAGCTCTCGCAGGGAGAGCTGGAGATGGGCCCATGAAGTCGACCCTGATGCCACACGATCGGTCGTCCGACTCAACGTAAAGCGACGATTCCCACGCTACCGACACAAGCGCTCCGCCAATATCCACTGGCGACCAGTCGGGCTGCATCTTCGCCTCGGCTATCGTACTGGCGCACGCCGGCGGAATCCATCCGCTTCCGAACACGAACGCGACTATGGCGATCGCGACCAACAGAACTGTGGGTGCAATACGTCTCCGGCTGTGCCCGAACCTGCCCCTTGACGCGTCACAGGCGGTTGGGTTGGCCATCTCGCTCTCGAGAATTGCACATTCTGGCACACCGTTCATTTCTGGAACCTCCTCACAAAGCGCTATTCCACCCACTCTTAGTGACCAAACCAGGGTTTGGCGGACGCCACCGCAGCGCCGTCTGCCGCATCTCTGTAGCTAGTCTCTAATCACGTTTACCACTACCTGCGCTGCTGCACGGTTGAATCCGCTGTCGACGGCGTGGACTGTGACGAAGTGTCTGCCGACAGACTCGCCACGAATATCCCAGACATACTTGGGCTCAGCACTCTCAGCCACCAGCCTGTTGTCGATGAACCAGCGGTACCTGGCTATCTTGCGGTCGCCCTTGGCGGTTGCTTCGGCTCTCACGGTCACGTGGGGAGTCGAGAGCTTCGCCTCAAATGCAGGCTCGGTAATGATGACGTCCGGAGCAGGCTCCACAAAGTATTTCCGGGCCAGAGCATCACAGGCCACAGCAAGTTCCTTTCCGCCAAGGAAATCACCTTCGCCGTCGCAGTAGTAGAAGCCGATACCGGGCATCTCCGGAGCATAGGCTCGCAGCTCGCGGATCATTTCCTCCACGATAGCGGGCGTGAGTTCGTGGCCCGGGTGATATTGGTCGGAGGGAGCGATAAATCCCAGCATGATAACGTACTTCTCAATGGCGCCCGCTTTCCTCGCAACATCTGTGCGCTGGTTGATACCATCCATACCGATCTGATAACCCGCCATTGGGAACTGCTTAGATATGTGCGTATATCCCTCGTTAATGAGCAGGTCCAGCCCGCCTTCGGCGGCCAATTTGGCCATGCTCTCCTGGCCCTGAAAGTAGAACGCGGAGTAGCACTCAGGATGCTTGCGCGTGGCCTCGCGTACGGCGCTGACGGCCCACTCGCTGTGTATGGCCTCCGCCATGTGCCATTCGTGCATGCAGTAGCCCAGGTTACCCGCAGCGATTCCAGCATAGTAATTCTCCCAGGCTTCTTTGGTTGGCAGCCAACCCTGCGTTCCGCCCTCGCCCCATGTCAGATCCAGCTTGCCCCTCTGCGCCAGCCAGTTCCCTATGCCGCTGTAGGTGACCATATTCGAGACGGTGAACTTCTCCCAAAGCTTCTTTTCAAATGCGCCATACCACACGAACGCGTAGGGATCACGCACTGGAGGAAGCAACGGCGACGGGTAAAGCTCAAGCGCCCTGGTCTTGGCGGTCTCCGGTGTCGGAGGAGTCCCCTCCATCTCAACAACAAGCTGCGGGCCATCCTTGCCGGATTCGGAGGAAGCGAACGCCAGCGTCCAGGTGCCGGAGTCCGGGCGTCCGAAGATCGGTGGTCCGGTGGCGACTATGAAGCCATTGTTCTGAACACCTTGATACAGCCAACGCTCCACGATATCCGTGACATCGAACTCCACCGCCCCAGTTTTGTTTATGGCCATTGCCACCCTGCCCAGAGAGATCATGGCGTAGTCGAGATTGCTGTGGCCGGACGCCGCCGGCCAGGCGGCTTTGCCGTCCGAGCTTCCAAATGTCGCAGATGTGCTCCATTGGGTGTTTGATGCGCCGACCGCGGTCTCAATGCCGGATTTGTTGTCAACCTCCGTCACATTGAGTCTCAGGGTTGCTTTCTTCAGCAGCCCATACTTGGACGCATCGACCGACTTGAGATCGAAGCGGATCAGAACGCGGTTGTAGTCCGCCCACGCAGCTCCGTGAGACTGAAGCGCTTTGTCCGTAAAGGAGCAGGCGCCTCCAGTTGACACCCAGCCATCAACAACCTTGTCAGTTCCACTGACAACATGCTTGTTTGCGGCGCCCACCGACGCGCAACACAACCCAGACAATGCAATGACAGCGACAATCTTGGCGAAAAGCATCCTAATCTACCTATTCCTTATCTATACAGTCCCGACGCAACGAAATCCGTAGTTGTAGTAACGCATCGACGGATCAAGAAAGTAACGATACGAGCAGCGGAAGGCGTAGTCGAAGTAGTCGTAATACCACGAACCGCCGCGCAATACACGAGCGCCTTTGGCCGAGCCCATTCCAATCACATTGAATTCCACCGCCGCCGACGGCCCGGCAGGGTTTCTTGCTGGTGCGCTCTTGTAGTAGTCAGGGTCAAACCAGTCAGCGCACCATTCCCACACATTCCCCGCCATATCCATGGCACCATACGGACTCGCTCCGGCCGGATGGTTTACAACAGGCTGCGTGCTGCTCATCTGGTTCTCCACGCTGTTGGTGCATTTCGCGGAGTCCCATGCGTCGCCCCAGGGATATCGGCGCCCGTCCGTGCCCCTGGCGGCCTTCTCCCACTGCGCCTCGGTCGGCAGCGACACCCCGGCCCATTTCGCATAGTCTGCCGCGTCTTTCCAGTTAATCATTACCATTGGGTGGTTATCATTCCATCCCCAACCTGGCGCAGTGGGCATTTTCCTGTTGGTGTCTTGCGCGAACTTGCGATACTGTGCCACCGTTACGGGATACTTGTATATCCAGTAGCCGTCCAGGTATACCTTTCTTTGAGGCTTCTCAGAATCGAACACCCATTTCCCAGCAGCAAAAGAGTATGCGTCTTTCTTCCCTTTCTCGAAGCGTTCGTACCTCTCCACTTCGACGGCAACCTGCTCATCCGTGCTGCCCATCAGGAAATCTCCTCCCGGCACCCATACCATCTCGGCGCCGTCCACGGAGTTGACACGCGCATCCCCGATCTTCGCCCCCGGCTTACCGTCGTATGGCGAGACGGCTTTCTCCGGCTCCTCCGCGGACCACACCGGCCCTGCACCCGCAATCACCAGAGCTATCCCAACCAACAACCAGACTGCTCTCATTTCAAATACTGTCCTTGTGATCTATTCTTAGGGCTCCAGATACCATTTCGTCGCGGTTTGCCCGTCAAGGACGGTCGAGCCCGGCGCGCTCTCCACAACGGCTTCCAGATCGTGTTGCCCACTTTTTAGGCGCACACGGGACTTAAGCACAATGCGGTTGACATGTCCGCTCGGCCCGGCGGGGACCTTCTCCGCTGTGACAACGCCAACTTTCTTTCCGTTGTCATACAGCCTGATCTTCACGGGTCCGGAGTCCATTGCGCCGATGTTGCTGACGCCGACACAAACCAGTGCCTTGCCCTCGGAGTCCTGTTCGACCCACAGGCTGTTCGGCATTAGAGTCACAACCGGCTTGATGAAGTACTTCAGGCACATCTCATCGCCGAAACGCTCGAGTTTCTCTATCATTTCGGGAGTTGAGCCCTCGGGAAAATCAGTTCCATTGTAGAATCCCAGCCCCCGCATCTCTGGGACGATCCGCCGGAGATAACGGACCACCTGTTCGATCTCTCCGGTATGCATCTTGGCAGGCATACCGACGATATCCAGACACTGGATGGTTGTGCACCCGCTCCCATAGCTGGGAATCAGAATGTCGCTGCCCCTTGCCCCGGCCATAATCTTGTCGTCGAGCATCGCGTAGATGTTCTCGGTGCCCAGCCAACCGGGGTATTGCATCGCTCCGAAGACATAGGTCTCCTGAAGGAGAAGGTCGCAAGCGTCTCTGTAGAGTTGCGCTCTGTCCGGTCTGAGCATTCCGCCATTCCAGGCTGCGACAAATCCCTTGTTCTCCGGGTCCTTGCGTAATCGTGCAAGCACTTCCAGCCCAGCGTGGGTCCACTGCTCCTCCCCGGTTCCTACATAGCCGCCGAACTCATCCAGTCCCACACCGTCGAAGTCCGTGGCGCTGAGCGCAGCCTTGTAGTACCCATCCACATAGGTCTCATACTCTTCCAGGCTCTTGCCCTTCATCCAGTCCTGATGATGGAGCTGCATCCCACCGAATGTCCATTGCAGTGCCTTGATGCCTCTCTCGCGCAGAGCCGGAACGCTCTCCTTGCCTGTCGATGTGCAGACGGTCATCCAGCGCAGATAGTTGCTTGTCCTGTACCATGGGAAATGCACAATCCTGTCCTTGACGATGACCGGCACCAGCAACTGCAGGCTCTTCGTCTGTGTGTTCTCAAAGACACAGCCGTCCGCGGTGAGTGACGCCTCGGCAGTGTACATGCCGTTTCGCGACGGGCTCCAGGCCACCTCGGCCGCGAATCGTTCACCGTCCTTCTTGAACACAAGCGGCGCTTCCTTTGCCACTGCGCCCGCTGCCTCCTTTATCAACAGTCGACCGGCAGGCGCCGGGCCTGTGCCGGTAGCTCTGACGTGGAAGGTTACATTCTCGCCTTCAACCGGCAGGGGTTGTGAGACGAAAAACCCTTGTGCGCAATACTGCGCCTTCAGGCTCTCGTCCGCGGATGTCGGCAACGCTGACTGGGCAGTGACGGCCAGTGCCGCCAGGATCGGCGACATAAATGCGATTCGACAGATCATGTTCAGTAGCTTCCTTTTTCTAGCTGAATCCCAAGAACGTTGATTTCGGACGAGGCCCGACAGTGTCCCGTCGGGCCTCTTGTTGTCGACTACCATTAGGTCTTTCGAAAGGTAGTTCCTATTGAGGTTCAGGCACGTTCGTAATCCAGTCGCCTTTTGTCCTGATGACAGGCACCAGCTTCCCGTCCCATATCTCACATGATACTGGGCCGGTGACCGTCACAAAGGAGTAAGAGGGCAGTTGAACGTCCATTATCTGAACCAGCACCGGAGTCTTCGAACCGTCATTTACAAAGAACCACGTATCGAGTCCCTGAATTGGTTCGACCCGGCCAGTGACGGTAACGAGGAGCCCAACATTGTTGAGTCCTACTCCTCCGTCCATTCCCACTTGTCCTGCAGGCGGTGATCCGTAGGCCGCACCGCCAACGCTTTCTGCTTTCAAAGCGAGAGGCTCGGCCGTCACATATCCGGCTGCACTGTTCACAGTAACAGGTTCAATGTAGCGTTCGTTCTGCGGCCAGGACGTACGAACCTTGCCGATCACAAATACAGAACTCGGAGCGTTGAGCCCGTGCTCACCTATATGGACACGAATTCCGCAGGACCTGTCTTCGTTCTGGATATAGAAGTCGTTCTCGAATGCGGCCGATATCTTGCCGGAAATGACCACGTCAGTGTCGTCCAGCGCCAGTTTTGCCTTGGCGATGGTGTCAACCGGCGGTATGAACGGCGCCAGCGTGAACTCCAGCTTCGGCCTCAGCGCCGAATTTGGCTCCTCTACTGTTGAGAAGTACACATCGGGTGCATCCCAGCCTGGAACACCGTAGACGAGCTGCCAGGTCCCAATGAGAAAACCGCTGTTATCCGCGCCGCCGTAGAGCCATTTGTCGACTATACTCTTGACATCCCAAGTGTATGATCCGACGCCCGTGATGTTCCTTGTGACCGCCGTTGCGGGAATCACCGCACTGCCGGACTGGCCGTCGTAGCCCCACGACGGTAAGCCAGCATAGTTCGGCCAGATGTTCACACCATCGTATGTCCCCATCGTAGCGCTGGTATTCCAGGGTGTTGGACCCAACTGCCAGACCGTGCAATCGCCGAGGCCACCTACCTGAGCGACGTTGAGTGTTAGCGTGGCGCTAGACACTGAGCCATAGCCGGTGACACCCTTCAGATCCGACAGACCGAACTTGAGCAGGCATTGACCACCATCCCACCATGGACTAGCGTAAGCAGCCATGGTGGTCGAAGTGAAGTTATTGCCCCCTCTTGTGACATAGCCGTCAGCGTTAGCTCCCACGCTGTACTGCCCGGGCGGCAGTGTTGACGGCGCCAGCTTGA
>CAYSLA010000009.1:0-43105 GCA_964431685.1 uncultured bacterium
GTGAGAGACTCGCACTCGTAACATACTGCCGGTTTTCATCGGCGCAACCGGGATTCTGGACTCATCAGACCCCCTGGCACAGAACATGCCGAAATCCCGAAACATCAGAAACTCCTCACCCACACCCTGGCTCCAGCACTACTTTGATCGCGTTGTCCGTTCGGTTGCGCATTATCTCGATTCCCTTTACAAACTCAGACAACGGCAGGCGATGAGTAATCAGCGGGGCCGCAGTTACTTTGCCACGTTGATGCAGGTCGATTGCCTCGTCCCATATCGCGGGGCCGCCCAGTGAGCCGAGGATCGTGATATTGTTGATGACGATGGGATCGAAGTCGACAGAGCACTTCTCGCCGGCAAAGAGCCCGGTCATCGCGATTCGTGCGCGAGGGGCCACTATCGAGGCGATGTCATTCCACACGCCGGGCTTGCCGACAGCCTCCAGCACCACATCGACCATATGCCCGTCGGTGGCTACTTTGACTTTGTCTATCAACGATTCCTGGGTCGTATTGATCGTCACATCTGCTCCGAGCGATTTGCCAACCTCCAGCCGCGAATCGCAAGTGCCCACTAGTATCACTTTGCGCGCACCATAGGCTTTTGCAGTCTGCACGGCGAACAGTCCGATGGGGCCGGGGCCCATCACGGCCACGTAGTCGGCGGGAGTCACCTGGGCGAGTTTGGTCGCGTAGAGCGCGATTCCTGTGGGTTCGATGAAAGTGGCGTCGTCAAATGCCATCTCGTTGCATTTGTGGAGAAACTGCTTGGGAAACGAGATATACTCCGCGAAGCCGCCATCTCGGTTCAGCAGGCCCGTCTCCGTCCTGAACTGACATTGGTTGTACCAGCCTCGCAAGCAGTTGTTGCAGGAGCGACATCCCACAGAACACTCACCTGTAACCCTGTCGCCGATCTCAAACTCGCTGACGTTCGAGCCGAGTTCGATCACCTCACCAGACCATTCGTGCCCTGGGATGAATGGCATGGTGGTTGCGCCAGAGGTGATATAGAACATCGTTCCGTCGTATACCTCCAGGTCGGTGCCGCACAACGCAGCCGCACGAACGCGTATCAACACGTCGTCCGGGCCCACAACCGGCATATCGACCTCTTCAAAACGAATATCCCTGGTTCCGTAAACGCGTATGGCTTTCATAGACACCCCCAACCAAACTCGATCCCGTGCATAATGTATACAATATCCCGACAACAGGTAGCTTGTCAACGCTTCCTCTGGATCATCTGCGAAAGTAGAGTATCTCTAATCGGTCTCCTCAGACCAGCGCGCCTCGTTCGCGCAGTTGGGCTTTGAGCCTGACCGTATCAACGTTTCTGACCACGACCCTGTCCGCGATGGAAAGCGCCGCGGCGGTGCCTGCAGCCTCGCCCATAGCCGCGCAGGCTGGCATTATGCGAATGGCGCCGTGTCCCGCTTGTGTGGAGGAAACGCACCTGCCGGCCATGAGAACATTTGTCAGACGCCTTGGCAGCAGACACCGAAACGGGATTTCGTACCAGTCACCTGGCGGCGGTTCTCCGTGTCCGGTCGGTTCGTCTGTGCGTGTGTAGCCCTCGCCCCTACCTGAATGGACATCAACAGGGTAGGCCAGCCGGCAGATCGCGTCCTCAAACTTCCGCGCGCCGACCACGTCATTGGCGGAGAAAACGTAGTCGCCGAGCACCCGGCGGGTCTCCCGGACTCCGACTTGGGGCGCACTGCGGAGCAGATAGGCGTTCTCAAACCCTGGCATGTACTTGACTGCAAACGCTACAACATCCATCATCTGGCGCCTGCATTCAATCTCTGCTCTGGTCAGGTCGGCGGAACCGAGTCCATCCACTCCTCCGACGTGCGTGGTGTTGAAAACCACTTCGCCTTTGCGAGGCCGGCCCAGATAGAAGACCATATCACCGGGCACGTCATACTCTCCCGCTGCCTTGGCGGATGACACGAGGTCAAAGTAACCGGCTACGCTGATCACTCCGTCGGCGAGTTCTGACGGGTTGGCGTCGGGCGGCAGCTTCGGAAAGAGCATCTGTTCGGGATTGTCTCGCACATACTCCATCGCCCGCTCTGTGTCCACGCCGCCCATGTCAAACATGAGAGTTACCGCCTGCACAAGTCCGCGTTCATCGCCGGACTCATAGTTCGCGCCCAGAGACACCGCCGCGTCGCCATCGCCCGAGCAGTCAATCAGACGAGACGCAAGAAACGTGGTTCTCTCCAGCTTTGAACGAGTGGTCACCGCTATCTGACCGCCTGCGTCGTATGCCGCGTGTTCGAATCCTGCGTGCAGCAGCAGTTCGGAGCCGGACTCCAACACCATCTCCTGCAGGACGTACTTCATCATCTCGGAGTCAAAGAGGTTCTCAAGCAGACCTCCGCGCGCGTCGAGCCGCTCCAATACCTCATTGAACATCCCGGCAACAAGAGTCTTGCCCTCGGATGTTTTGTGGGTCATAAATGGATTCACCAGTGCGGCCGTCGACCATCCGCCAAGGAACCCGTAACGCTCGACGAGCATTACTTTGGCGCCGAGCCGGGAAGCAGCAGTGGCCGCGCAGCAGCCAGCAAGGCCTCCGCCAATAACGATCACGTCATAGTGCATAGTTGCCATTCCTCCACAACTGGGTTATCCGGCTGCGGCAGAAGCTCCTTCGTCTACGGTGAATTGGCGTGTCCGGAATCATGTTGACATCACTATCGGTGGTTCGGACGAAGCCTCCAGTCACCATGTCCGTAGTCGTGACGTGTGCTGTTCGTGACCAGCCGCCTCTACATGGTATAATCTCAGCATGCCAGAGGTGATCAGCTCCGCCAATATCATATCGCTTCTTGACGAGCATACCGCGAACCGCATCGCAGCAGGCGAGGTCGTCGAACGTCCGGCCTCTGTGGTCAAGGAACTCGTGGAGAACGCCATTGACGCCAGCGCCAACGCGATCAGCGTGACGCTCGAAGATGGCGGCCGGGAGTCTATCAAGGTCACCGACAGTGGCTGCGGTATGACAAGAGAAGATGCCGTCCTTTCACTTCAACGACACGCAACCTCGAAGATTCGAGACGCGGAGGATCTTGAGCTGATCAGCACACTCGGCTTCCGAGGCGAGGCCCTGCCCAGTATCGCCAGCGTGTCATACTTCGAGCTTATCACCAGGCACCAGTCAGCGGACCAGGGCACAAGACTGGAGGTCGAGGCAGGGACGATCGTCAATCTGGAATCATTGGGGGCCCCGCAGGGCACCACCATCACAGTGCGCAGGCTGTTCTTCAACACCCCCGCCAGACTCAAGTTCATGAAGACTGCCCAGACCGAACTCGGGCATATAAGCGAGATTATCGGCCAGTTCGCGATGGCATATCCGCATATATCATTCCGGCTGACGCACGGAGGCCGGGAGGTTCTAGTCTCCCCCGCCACGCCTTCGCGGATCAATGCTATCACCGCTGTAATGGGTCGCGATGTGGCGAAGCATCTCGCACCTGTCGACTCACACCCCGACAGGGATCAGGGCTCGTCTGACGATCCGATGAGAGTTGAAGGGTTCATCTCCAGCCCTGCACTCACCCGCGTCAACCGGCGTGATCAGGTATTCTTCGTCAATGGCCGGCCGATCAAGAACCGGACCGTTACTCACGCAGTTGACGAAGCGTATCGAGGGCTGCTGCAGCCGGGCAGATACCCGGTGGTCGTGTTGTTCATCGAGATGCGGCCGGACATAGTGGACGTCAACGTTCATCCCACTAAGGCTGAGGTGAAGTTCTCCGGGGAGCAGGAGGTCCACAGGTTGGTGCATCGTGCGGTGAACCAGACTCTGCTGGCGGGCGCCGCCGCTCCTGCCATCACCGACACCACATCGCGGCCAAGTGCTGACCTTCGCCTTCGACCCGACGAGCCCGAAGACCGGCAGACCAGGCTCATCTATGAGTCGCCATCCGACCCCACCGCATTCAGTGAAGCTTTGGCGGCTCGAAGAGCTGACTATCTTCGTCAGGGCGGAGCGGTTGTCACCACCGACGGAGACGTTTATCGGCAGGGTGAAGGAGTTCCGATGGAGGAATCGCCCGTCACCGAAGCGGACGTTGACTCTGCCAGAACAGTTGCGCTGCGCAACGTTTCTGTGATAGGTCAGGCGCGCAGCACCTACATTATCGCTCAGTGTGAGGATGGCGTACTTGTAATCGACCAACACGTCGCCCACGAGCGAGTCCTGTTCGAGGGCATGCTCAGATCGCGGGAAGAGCAGGGAACCGCAGTACAGGGGCTGGTAATTCCCCTGACTCTGTCGTTATCGGCGCGTGAAGCGGCGCTTGTGACCGGACGCATAGATGACATCCGCAAGTCCGGGTTCGATATTGAGAGCTTCGGCACGAATACTTTCGTGGTGCGGGGCGCGCCCGCCGCACTGAAGCCCGGGGTTGCTGAGGCAACACTCCGGGAGATGATCCAGGAGCTGGTCGATTTGTCTGTCGCCAGGCACCTAGTCGTGAGGCCCGACCAGGTCTTGATCACTGCCTCTTGCAAGATGGCGGTCAAAGCAGGCGAGCCGCTGACTATGCCCGAGATGACGCGGTTGGTAGAAGACCTGATGAAGTGCGAGAACCCGTTTGTTTGCCCGCACGGCCGCCCGATAGTCATCAGCCTTTCGAACTGGGAGCTTGACCGCAAATTTCACCGGGGTTAGCTCCGGCAGGGCTAGTCTCTCATGTCGGTCTGATCGGTCCACGCACGTTACCCTCTCCCCGCGTTTTTCCGGATCGCGGCTATCTGCTCGTCGGTCAGAGCTTTTTCGAAGCTTCTGAACCCGGCGAGCTTGAATCCGTGCTTTGACGCGAGACGCCGGGTCTCTTGCACGTGTTCAACCGTGACGTCCTTGCCCAGGGTGAAGTTCTCATACCTGCCCTCAAGGGCCAGCATAATAGTTTCGCTCATACACGCGTATGCCGTCTTTGGAGGGAAACCGAAGTTGAAGTTGAAATTGGCGTCGTCGCCGGGCACCTCGACAACGCCGCCCTCGATCACCAGCACGTCGTTTCGTTCTTGAATCACCCTGACGGACACATCGCGCGGCCGTGCAACATCGCACACCACGGCGCCCCGTTTGATGAACCCTGGTTCTATTATGGCGTCCACCGCGCTGGAAACGGTGACGACTATATCCGCGTCTCTGATTCCCTCTTCGACGTTGTCTGTGCAGTCGACATGGGAGTTCCCGCCGTTAGATATCTGCTCGGCCAGAGAATGCAGTTTGTCCTGGGAACGGCCCACCAGACTCACACGCTTTGCTTGTCGGGCGAAGATATGAGCGCAGGTCTGGCCTATTGAGCCGGTGGCGCCGACCACAGCCACGGTGGCCTCGGCAGGGTCAATGCCCATCATCTCCGAAGCCTGCAGAGCACCGTCGATGGCTGTTGCCACTGTGTAGCTGTTGCCAGTGGTCACCGCAATTCTGGAGTTCTTGGCGACAGTTATGCCGCCATCCCCCACCACGGAGGTGTACGCCCCCAGACCGACTATCTTGGCCCCGGCCTCTTCAGCGAGCTTCACTGTGGCCGTGATCTTCTTCCAGACCTCATCGATCGGCAGAGTGATAAGCTGTCTGGGCGTCAGTGGACAACCCACAAACCACCCCTCGGCTTCGGTGCCCGTGATGCTCCGTATGCCGGTAATGTGCGAGACCATCATAGGGCTCTTGTAGCGCAGTCCGGTCTCAATCCAGGACTCCGGGAACATCTTCACGAATGGGTACTTGCGCGCAATGTCGCGTTTCGCCGACAGCGGATGAATCACAAATGCGAATCTCTCCAATACCTAACCCCCAGAATAAATGTCATTCCGAACCCCTGGAATCAGTGTCATTCCGACCAGCGCGCGGAATCTCCGCCGCGTGGTCGGGATTTCTCACTGCGTTCGAAATGACAGGTTACCGTTCAAAATGACGGCGATACCAGCTTCGTTATCGTCGGTTTCCAGTCCAGTTGCGCCAGTATGCTCTCATAGTCCTGGACCGTTGCCTCCTCCGGGCGCTTGCCCAGAAGCGTAATCATTATCCCCTCAAAGACGTTCGTCGCGTAGTAGCGTCCGTCATAGGCTGGCGAAGACGTCACCAGCAACTCCACCCCCCGCTCTCTAAGAAGGCCAAGGTCGTGCTCAGTGACCGTGTTGGTGACGATGGACTTACCCGCGAGATACCCGGAGTCCGGGGTAGGGAGTGTGCGCTTGACTATCAGGAAGTCTCCCGCAATCACATCCGCCCAGCCATAGTACTTGCCATATTTCGGTCTTATGACGTCTTGCTTCTCGCCGGTTGGATATATCCAGCTAAACGGCAGTCTCGACACCACCGGAAGCAGAGCGTCGGCCAGAAGACACACGGAGCGATAGGAACGCATCGGTATAGGTATGTTCAGGTTGAACATCACGTCACCGAAGACAACATCTTTTGCCAGTTTCGCGATGGTTTGTGCCATTCCAAAACGGTCCACCGCACACACCACCATCACTTTGCTGCGCTCGAAATCCAGTATGCCGTGGCTTTGCAGATACTCGATCGTCTTGCGTTCCAGAGTGTTCTTCACTCCGCTTCCGTCCACCACAGGAGTCTCGACGGCGATGCGGGCCAGGCGGTCAGCGTCACGGATTGTGTATCGCTTGCGTGCCGTATAGAGATAGCGGTCGATCCCACCCAGGCCGATCGCGTCCACTTTGCCGTCCAGTTCGCGCACCAGTTCGCCAAACCGGTTCATGTCCCCGTCAGTGCCCACTCTCGCAATCTCGAACTCCTGTCCGAGAATCGTGGCGTGCGAGGTTTTATCTCTCTGTGATGAACCCAGACTAACACTTACTACGCGCTTCATTCAGCATTTCCAATATCTCGTCGATACTCTGCGTTTGCATGAGTTTCGCCCGCAACTCAGCGGCCCCCGGCCACGCCTTCACATACCATACCAGGTGACCTCTCATCTCTTTCGCGGCCCGTTTCTCACCCAGAAGCTTCTGCAAAAGCCTGGCGTGCACCATTGCCCCGTCCAAACGCTCTTCGCTCGTTGGCAGCGGAGTTGTCGCGCCATCTTGCAGATATCGCGCGATTCTTGAGAATAACCACGGATCCCCGAGACAGCCACGGCCTATCATAATCCCATCGCAACCGGTCACCCGCAGCGCCTCCGCGGCATCCTCTGGCGTGCGTATGTCACCGTTGGCAACAACGGGAATCCGGACAGTCTCTTTGACCTGCCTTATTATATCCCAATCAGCGGTTCCTGAATAGCCCTGCAGCGCGTAGCGACCGTGCACTGTGATGGCATCGATACCGCATATCTCCGCGGTCTTGGCCAGTTCGAGCACCTTCACGTCGCCGAGTTCCCAGCCGATTCTCGTCTTAACCGTCAGCGGTATGTCGACCGCATCCCGTGCCGCTATCATTATCTCGCGGGCAATGTTCAGATCCTTCAGCACGGAAGCTCCGCCGCCGCTGCGGGCGACCTTTGGCACCGGGCAGCCGAAGTTTATGTCCACCACGTCGGCGCCGGCGGTCTGAAGAGCCTTGAGCCCGACGGCCACCGTGTGCGGATCGCCTGCAAACACCTGCGCTGATACCGGGCGTTCGTCGTCTGTCCAGTCGAGCATGGTGTTTGTCCCAGGGTCCCGGAACTTGATGGCATAGGCACTGAACATCTCCGTGCAGACCAATCCACACCCGCCCGCTTGCTTGCAGATCAGCCTGAACGCGTGGTTTGTTACACCTGCCATAGGGGCGAGCACAATTGGCGGGTCAACCACCAGGTTCCCTATTAGCATTGGCGGAACTACAGGCCCCGCAGTGGCAGACCCGTGCGTCTGTCCTGAATCGCGTGTCAGCTCGGAATGATGTGAGAGATGATCTGGTGCTATTTTCTCTGCTCCGTGGCTATCCGATGCACCATCTTGAGTCCCTCCAGCGTGAGAAGGGGATCACACAGCTCGATGGTGCGGCTTTCACGCGCTATGACATCCGCCAATCCGCCCGTCGCAACAACTTTCGCTCCACCGCCCATCTCGTCCTGGAAGCGGTCGACCAGCGCATCAACCTGCCCGGCAAATCCGAAGACCAGCCCCGACTGCAGACTCCCCGTTGTTGTAGTTCCAATGGCCGCAGATGGCGTTGTCAGGCTGACGCCCATCAGCCTGGAGGCGTGCCTGAACAGCGCATCCATGCTGATCTGTATCCCAGGCATAATCGCACCGCCAAGGTACTCTCCGTCTGCGGATACGGCATCGAGTGTGGTGGCAGTGCCGAAATCGACTACGATAACTTTGCCGGAATATTTCGCGTGAGCGGCAATCGCGTTTGCCAGCCGGTCTGCGCCGACATCGGTGACTGGCACATAGCGTACCTTGATGCCTAGATCGATCTCAGGCGAAAGCACGGTCGGATGGTTCACTCTGAGATGCTTGCTCGCAAAGCGCAGTAGTGACTCGAGGGCCGGCGGCACGACGCACGAGATCGCGACTTCACTAACCTGGTCAAAGCGCAGCCGTTCTTCTTCCATCAGCACACGCATAATTGCGGCGTACTCGTCGGCTGTGCGGTGATGAACCGTGCTTACGCGCCAGTCAGCCGCAAGAGAGTCTCCATCGAACAGGGCAAAAGTGGTGTTTGTGTTACCGACATCTATGGTCAAGAGCATAGCGACAAAAAAACGGAGCAGAAGTTCCGCCTCCCGCTCCATAGTTCGACACCGCTATCAACTATTCCTGCGAATAGTCACTTAACTTGTGATAGATATAGCTGGGTCACCCAAAACCGCCCGTCGTCACTGGTGTAGACTCCTACTCCGATCTCGTTGTAGTCCGGGTCGAGCATGTTCTCCCTGTGTCTCGGGCTTTCCATCAAAGCTCGGTGCCCCCTGTTCGGATCGGTCATTGAGCAGTAGTAGAGGTTCTCGCCTAGTTTCGCCCAGGTAGGCCGGTGGCCAAACTGGGAGAGATATCTTTTCATTGGGGTCTCGGTTTCGCTGGCGGGCGAGATGTGGTCAAAATAGTCCTTCTCCGCCATCTCCCGGCTGTGGAGACGGGCAGTCTCTACCAGAGTTGGGTTGATTGAGAGCGTGCTGAGATTATTGTTCCATCGCTCAGCGTTGACCAGATTCATCATACGCTGTTCCGCCTCCGATAGATTGACTGCCTGCCTGGTAATGGCCGTCGCCGGGGCGGTGGCCGTCACCGACGGAGAAAAGTTCGCTCCGAGAAGCAGAGAAGCTAGATATAAAGACAGTTTGGTCATCTGACCTTACCTCCACATTCGGTTCATTCCACGTGACGGGAGGCCTGGGGCCTGGTAATGCTACCTGATATTGCGACGAAGGCTCTGGCAGTACGCCCCAGCCAATCACGACTCCTAGTGGTGTGGAACCAAACCGCACGCGGCTCGTCTGATCTATTGAGAAGGGCTCCTTAGGACGATGGTTCTTATATAGGGGCAGGCCAGTGTGCCTGACCAGAGGGTCCTTTGATGAATGTTACTGGTAGACGGATACTGTCGTTTTTGTTCGTGGCCGCTTTGGTTGTCGCGGTGTCGACGGCCGCATATTGCGTGCCGGATTCCGACCTGGGCGAAGCCGAGGTCAAGATGGGCAAAGAGGCAGTCGTTGAAATCAACAAAGCGTACAAGCTTAGCGAGAACGAAGCCGACATCAATCGGGTGCGCGAGATTGGCAACAAGATTGCGAAGTTTGCCAACGAAATGCACGTGCCAGCCTCCTACGGATCCTCGAAAATCACCCCTTTCGAGTTTGAGTTCTATGTTATAGACAGCAAGGACGTGAACGCGTTCAGCGTGCCCGGAGGCTTCATCTACGTGATGAAAGGTCTGCTGGACTTCGTTCAGTCCGATCACGAACTCGCCGCGGTACTCGCCCACGAGATTACCCATAACAGCCATCATCACATGGTCTTTCTTCTCAAGGAACAGGCTAAGCTGAACAACCAGGCCGCGATAGTTCTCCTTGCGGGACTTCTTGGCGGGGTGAGGAGCGGAGACCTCAGCAATGTAATGCTCGGAGCCCAGCTCTATCAGATGGCGGTGCTTAACGGTTACAGCATGAATGCCGAGCGCGACTCCGACCGCGGCGCGATTCACTATGCCATTGCGGCCGGCTACAACCCCGTAGGACTTCTGACATTTCTTGAGAGACTTGCCAAGCGGCCTGAACTCATAGAGTATGGCATCTACAGGTCTCACCCCATCGATGCTGAACGTGTCGCGAACGCGAAGAATCTACTCACGGATTTGAACATCAAGATCAACCGCCGCGAGACCACCAACGCACTCAAGGCTCTGGTCAAAGACGTGGAGACCGAGGGAGTCGTGTTGCCTCAGGTGTTTATTGACGGCAGACTCATCTTCTCTCCCGCGCCTCGTGCGGACACGACTGCGCAGCAGGTTGCCAGCGAGACCGCTGACAAGATCAACAAGGCTCTGGATTCCGGTATAAACTTCTATGAGCTCAGGGTTGATCCTATGGGAGGTGGAGTGCTTGCGCGCGCCGAACCCATACTTGTGCCCAACGAGGCTGACGCGGAGCTGATGGGTAAGACTACGGCGCAGATCACGGCTGATGCCGCGGCTATCCTTCGAAACGTGCTCTGGCAGCAGCTTGTGGGAACAATCCACTAGTAGGTTCTGTTGGGCGCGAGAACGGTCCTATCCGTCCGCGTGATGCCAACAAAGAAAGGGCATTCTGAGGTGAAGACTTCCGCTATTGCTCTCGTTTTCGTGAGCTCCACGTTGCTTTTAGGTGTTCCCTGCGCTCGTGCGAGCTCCGCCGGAGGCGACTCTACGTACTACACCTGGCTTCAAGAATGCCTCAAGGCGCTGAGGCAGGACGTGTCGAAAATGGGCGTTTCGAGCGAAGCCGCAGCTCGCCGGTTCGTGGTAGATGGATACTCAATAGGCGCGTGGGGTGATCCCGCGTTCGTGAGTGAGTTCTCAGGCAGGGCGGGCGGCCTGATGCCGGTTGTGTCCATAGATCCCGCGAAAACCGAGAAGACTGTGGTCCTCGCCACCCTCAGTGACAGCACTTTCGAGACTGGTATCAAACAACTTTCTGAGCTCTCGAAGCGTGATAACTTCGTTGTGCTGTTCGCCAGAAAGACACTCATCGACAAGGCGAAGGCGGCGGGCCTGAGAGTCGACGCAGCGATTGACAACCACGCGTGCGAGCACAACGGGATCATTGAGATGGATGGCAAGTGGGTGGTACCCACCGAACCGACCGCCAATATCGCCGCACTGTGGACGTGGACTGCGGAGTTTGTGTCGGCGTGCTCGCGTCTCGGCAAGCTACCAACTGTGTGGCAGTCGATCAGGGTTCCGGGTGCTGCAGACAGAAATCCGCTATACTACGGAATGAAGTTTTTGGCCGGGGAAACGGCGCCGGTTCGTAAACGGAAGCTGGGGTTGGAGTATCTGGACGGGGTTTCCAAGCTTCTGGCGGACATCCACAAGAATGACGAGAAGTTCATCCGGAAGGCAGGGGCACTCGCTGCTGAGGCGCGCCGGGCCGGCGCCGGTGTGCACATAGTGTTTCTCGGCCACGCTCTGGAAAGCCAACTCGGCTGCGACGGCGACCCTGGAATCTTCAAACGCTACACCGGAGGAAGCGTGAGCAAGGACGATTTTGTCCTTGGAGTGGGCTACGACATGCTGGTGAGAGACCCCACATTCAAGAGCGCGAGAGACGCGGCGCTTGTTTCCGGAGCCAAACGCGCGTGGAGTTTCACATCATACAGCGCCGAGGACGTGAAGAGCGTGCCGCCTGGCGACATCTACATCGATCAGCGCTGGGCACTGGGTGATGCGATCGTCACAGTGCCCGGATATGACGTGAAGATACTGCCTCCAAGCGGAGTTATCGGCGAGTATTTGTTCTGGGCGATCAATGCGGAGGCTTTGCGCCAGGCCCGCTAACGAACTACCAGATTCACCAGTCTTCCCTTGACGGCGATCACTTTGACCACCGTCTTTCCCTGGAGCTCAGTTGCTATTCGCTCGGAGTCCATCGCTATCTTCTCGAGCGTCTTCTCGTCCGCGTCGGCAGGCACTACAAGCCGGTCACGCACTTTTCCGTTGATCTGAAGCACAATCTCCACTGAATCCTCGCGTGCGACCTCGGGGTCCGACTCAGGCCAGGAAGCGTCGAGCGTGAAGCCTTGCATGCCCAAGGCATCCCAGAGTTCGTCGGCGATGTGCGGCGCGATGGGTGAGAGCATAAGGACAAGACTCTCCACTGCCTCGCTCATCACAGCAGACCGGGCCGCTTCCGCGCCGTGTTCTGAGCTGGGCCGAAGGGTCTGCGCGAATGAGGTCATCTCGTTGCTAAGCTCCATAAGAGCGGCGACTGCTGTGTTGAACCGGAAACCCTCGATATCCACCGACACCTTGGCTGTCGTCTGGTGCGTCTTCCGGCGCAGCGACTTAGCTTTGTCATCCGCAGCGGCCTCATCGTTGACGCGTGTTCGCCAGTCGGTGTCGAACCGCTCAACGAAGTCGGTTACCAGACGCCAGATTCGGCCCATAAACCTGTATGCGCCGTTGACGCCCTCATCGCTCCACTGCACCGCCTCTTCAAACGGCGCCACAAAAAGCTCGTAGGTGCGGAGAGCGTCCGCGCCGAACTTCTCAGCCATTGCGTCCGGTGTCACGACATTGCGCTTAGACTTGCTCATCTTCACGAACTTGTAGATGATCTTGTCCTTCGGGTAGTCGCCTACTTCTTCAGGGAACAGGGGGATCAGATCGTGAGATTCGTCTTCGTCACTCTCACTATCAGTTGTCTCGCCCATCTCCATAGTCCTGTGCGGAGTGTTGGCAAGCACCATCCCCTGGTTCATCAGTCGGGCAAACGGCTCCGTAAACGGCACCAGGCCTTCATCGTGGAGTACCTTTGTCCAGAACCGTGCGTACAGAAGATGCATTACCGCGTGCTCCGCACCGCCAACATACAGGTCAACAGGTAGCCAGTAGGCCGCAAGCTGTTGGTCAAATGCGGCGGTATCCAGATGCGGGCTCGCGAAGCGCAGGAAATACCAACTGGAACATGCAAAGCCGCCCATAGTATCTGTCTCTCGCTTTGCCTGCTGGTTGCAGCGCGGGCACATAACGTCAACGAAATCGCCAATTGCAGCCAGTGGAGATTCGCCGGAGGGGCTGGGTTTGTAGTTCTCGACATCCGGCAGCAGCACCGGCAAATCCTTGTCCGGCACCGGAACCTCACCGCAGCTTGGGCAGTGAATGATGGGAATTGGCGCTCCCCAGTATCTCTGCCGGCTGATGAGCCAGTCGCGAAGCTTGTGGTTGACGGCGAACTTGCCCTTGCCCAGTTCCTGCAGCCAGGCGGTGACGTCCTTCTTGGCGTGCGAGCCTCGAGTCCCGGAAAATATCCCCGAGTTTATCATGTCCCCGTATTCGGAGTGAAAAGTGTTGCCGCCCCAGTCTTCGGCTGGGTCCGGAACGTAGTCCGCTGGCGCGTTGGGGTTTCGTATCACGGGCACTATCGCTATGCCGAACTTGCGAGCGAAGGCAAAGTCGCGTTCGTCGTGAGCGGGAACAGCCATGATCGCGCCAGTTCCATAGCCCATCATTACGTAGTCGGCAATCCAGATTGGTATCTTCTCGTCATTGACCGGGTTTGTTGCATAGGCTCCTATGAATACTCCGGTCTTTTCCTTCTCTGTCGATTGTCTTTCGATGGCGCTCTGGCGCTGCGCCAGCTTGCGATACTCGTCAACCTCGGCGGCTTTCTCAGGCGCCGTAAGCTTCTCCACCAGAGTATGCTCTGGAGCGAGGACCATAAACGTCGCGCCCCACAGAGTGTCCGGACGGGTCGTATACACAACTATCTCGTCGCCGCGCTCAGAGTGGAACGTGACCTCCGCGCCCTCGCTGCGTCCAATCCAGTTCTTCTGCATCAGCTTTATCGACTCCGGCCAGTCGATAGTATCCAAATCATCGATGAGGCGATCCGCGTAGTCGGTTATCTTGAAGAACCATTGCGGAAGGTCCTTCTTCTCAATGAACGAGCTACATCGCCAGCACTTTCCGTCCTTCACTTCTTCGTTGGCCAGCACTGTCGAGCAGGATGGGCACCAGTTGGCCGGGGCGAACGACCGATACGCCAGGCCGCGTTTGTAGAGGAGAAGGAATATCCACTGCGTCCACTTGTAGTAGTCAGGGCTGCTGGAGTTGATTTCGCGTGACCAGTCGTAACCGATGCCGATCAGGTCCATCTGTCGCTTGTACGTCTCGATGTACTTCGGAACAGTCTCCTTGGGATGGCTGTTTTGTTTGATCGCCTCATTCTCTGCAGGAAGCCCGAACGCGTCCCATCCCATCGGATGCAACACATTGAAGCCTTTCATGCGCTTGTAGCGGCAGGCTACGTCGGTAGGCACGTAGTTCCGGCAGTGACCTACGGACAGCCCCGCCCCGCTGGGGTAGGGAAAGAAGTCCAGTCCATAGAACTTGGGCTTGTCCGTGGAGTCGTCAATCCGGAAGATATCGGCATCTTTCCATAGCTTCTGCCACTTGGCTTCAATTGCAGCGAAATTATACTTACTGTCAGCCATCCGTCTATTAGTCCTTGGTTGAGTATGTCTCGTCTTGAGCCGTGTTCAGAAGAATCGCCGTGTTTCCGTCGGCCCGCGCACTGCCGTTAACCGCCAACACCCTCATACTGCCACTCCCTATTGTCCACTTCTCTACGATTCAGGCATAGAATATCACAAAATGGCTATCTATAACAAGACTGACACGGTTCGCAGGAACCCCGTGGCGGGACTGTCTTTCGTCCGAAATGTGCTGCTCAGAGTAATCCTGCAAGCGGACAGGCACCGCCGTGTAGGTGTTTTTCCGAGGAATCGCCCCCACCGGCGAAGGAAACAGTGGCGTCAACGTCAAAGATATAGAGTGGGAATCGGAGGTGACAACAATGAGACCGTATCACTTGCCTGGGCTGCTGATCGTGATTACGCTGCTGGCGTGCGGTGCATGGGGACAGGCTTTGCCGGGCATGAAGCGCGATCTGACGTACAAAGCAGGAGACGGGTTCGTGGATGTGCTCAAAGGCGATGTCACCATTGCCAGGTACGTTTACAAAGATGTGCAAGTGCCGTTTGTCTATCCGCTATCCGCCACCGGCGGCCCGTCTATCACCATGGACTGCGGCAGCAAGGATCTTGCGAAGGATGAACTGTCCAGGTTATGTGACAGCCCCGCGAGCCGTTCGTTCTGGGTTGGCCTCGGCAAGATTGGCGGAGTGGACTTCTGGAACCCCGGCAGCAGGAATGGACGTGTTGTGCAGACCGATCTGGCGTTTGACTCCGTCACTCCGGACTACTGGAACATTCACGCTAACTATGAGTACCGCAACGCCAGGGGCAAGAAGATATGCTCCGAGGAGCGCAGATACGCTTTCCATTCGTATGAGGGCGGGATTCTGGTCTCGCTTGCAGTGATCATCAGCGCGGACGTCTCTGATCTGACCTACTCTGACTCCGCCGATGGATTCGTAGGCGTGAAGATGGTGCCCGGCAAACCAGTGATCACCAACAGCGAAGGCCGGACGGGTATGGCGTGTCGCGGCCAGCGGGCCACCTGGGTGGACTACACCGTCGAAATGGAAGACCGGAAGTGCGGAATAACGATGTTTGACCTGCCGATCAATCCCAACTATCCTGCTTTCTGGAACGTATCCGAGAAGGGCCTCCTGGCAGCGAATCCTTTTGGCGGCTTCGCCCTGACGGGAGACGCTAAGAATGATTCAACACTCAAGGTCGATCTTGGTGGGACCTTGTTATTTGCGTACGTTCTATATCTCCACGAAGGCGCCGTAAACCCGAAAGTGGTCAACGGGATTGCAGAAGGAATTGCGCAGATGGGCAAATGAGTCGGGTCTATCGAGGCGGCGTTGTCGAGCTGCGGCACTCTGGTTGTGCCCGGCAGAGTCCTGAAAAACGAAAATCTAACTAAAGAGGAATTGCTATGTCCCGTGAGAATATTGGCTCCGTGTCTGTAGATGAACTGGAGGATCGGCTCCTTAGTTTCGACGCCGATGTCAGAAGTGACGCACTGCGAGAACTGGCGGCCAGGGCGGACTCCGGAGAGATTGCTGTGCCCGCGTCCAAACCTGAGGTCAATCTGCATCTGCATACGTTCTTCAGCTTCAATGCTAACCGCTGGTCACCCAGCCGGATTGTCTGGGAGGCGAAGAAACACGGTTTGTCTGTGGTTGGTGGAGTTGACTTTGACGTGCTCGACGGAATGGACGAGTTTCTTGCATCGGGCGAGATGTTGAATGTTCCTGCGACTTTTGCCGTTGAGACGAGGGTCTTTATGGGCGAGTACGCCGATCTGGTCACCAACTCCCCAAACGAACCTGGTATCAGCTACTACATGAGCGCTGGCTGCTATCGACATCCTGACGCAGGCTCTTACTCCGCTCAGATACTGAAGTCCATGCGCGATATGGCCGCGAAGCGCAACATGCAGGTTATGGAGCGAGTCAACGCACACCTGCAAACGGTGCAAATCGACTACGGCAAGGACGTCCTGCCTCTGACCCCGTCCGGGAATGCCACCGAACGTCACATGCTCGCGGCCTATGATGCCAAGGCCAGAGAAGTATATCCAGGCGACGCCGCGCTTGCTGAGTTCTGGGCACAGGGCCTGGGAATGTCAACTTACGACGCGTCCGTCATAGTAAATGACACTCCCAGGTTCCACGAAAGGATGCGGTCCGCGCTCATGAAGTACGGTGGAGTAGGGTATGTGAAGCCGGAGTCTGATTCGTTCCCGTCACTGGAGACCGTGGTGGAAATGACTCGAGGCATGGGCGCTCTGCCTTCTCCGACCTGGCTCGATGGCGTCTTCCCAGGGGAAAGTGATACTGCTTCCCTGCTTGAATATCACATAGCTAAGGGCGCGCTCACGGTAAACATCGTCCCTGACCGCAACTGGAACATCAAGGACAAGTCGGAGCGCGAGATGAAAGTCGCCAATCTGGGCAAACTCGTTGAGGCGTCCCGGAAGCTCGACTTGCCAATCGGAGCCGGCACCGAGATGAACAAAGCAGGCTTGAAGTTCGTTGACGACTTTTCGGCGCCTGAGCTCCAGCCGTTCGTTCAAGACTTGCTTGACGGCGCACATTTCACGTGGGGCCATACGGTGCTCGGGAGCCTGGGTAGTGCGGGCGCAGGCAGCGAGTGGTGCCAGGCGCACTTTGGCAATGATAGACGCAAGATGAACGCATTCTACACTGAGGTCGGCAGACGCACTGACCAGCGCAACGCACGATCCCCGCTGGCCGGCATTGATTTGTCCAACGCTGCGCCTGCAGATATTCTGGCAAAGCTTGGATAGAACGTCAATCAACGGACACGGTCAAATGGACAACAGGGCTCCCCGTAGTCTAATATGTCCGTGACCGTGTTCCGGAGACAGTGCAGCCCAAGACTAGACTTTGGCCGGTTTTCTTTTCCGCGAATGTCCAGCGGTGGTTGACACCACACGCCCGATGGACTCTATGCGCATCCGCATACACCCGTGGCATAGCTCCGGGTCTTCGGAGATGCATCGTTTGTTGGGATATATCTCGTAGTTCTCGCGATACTTGAGAGGGGTGTAGTTGGGCATAACGACGTCCGCTCCCGCCTCAAGCGCCATTTCCCTACCGAGCTCTTCTATGGATCCGATAGCAGTGGTGGCGGGAAGGAGTGCGTCGCGGGTGACGATCCGTGCCAGGGCTACCATCTTGAGCGTCATCTGCACCGTCCCGGTCGGGCACTCAGCGTACGGAGTCTCGGGATGCGGTATAAACGGCCCAATGCCCGCCATGTCCGGCTGGAAATCGCGGAAGAACTCAATGTCATCGGCCATGTTTTCAATCGTCTGACCCGGCATACCAACCATGCACCCTGCTCCGGTCTGATATCCGAGCTCGCGAAGCCATCTAAGACACTGCATTCTAGCGTCAAAGTCAGTGTCGGGGTGCAGTTTCTTAAACAGCTCTCTGCTTGCCGTCTCGTGGCGCAGTAGGTACCTGTCGGCGCCGGCCTCTTTCCACAGCTTGTAGTCTTCGTATGGCCTCTCCCCAACGCACAAAGTGATCGCCATGTCGGCCCCGGCCTTGATCCGGCGGACGATATCCGCTATCATCTCTCCGCTGTAGTGCGGATCTTCACCGGACTGCAGCACGACCGTATGGATGTCTTTCTTGGCGAGGTTAAGTGCTGTTTCTACTATCTCATCGGGTGACATTCGATAGCGAGTCACCTTGCTGTTCGGGGCACGAAGCCCGCAGTAGTTGCAGCTCTTGCGACAGACGTTCGAGAACTCGATGAGCCCCCGGACGTGGACGTCATCGCCGCACAGTTCTTGCCGAACGGCACTGGCCGTGGCGATCAGCCGATCGATGTCCGCCTCGTCCTGAAGAGACAGCAGTTCGATTATCTCCGCACGTGTCAGGTCGCCGGTAGTGCGGCATTTCCCCAGTAGTTGGTCGATATTGCTCATACGTATACGTCCCGTTCCCCTTGGTCGATCTTGCTCAGAAGCTCGGATGTACGCGCCCTGAGTTTTGGAGAGAGCTCAGCGAGTGATTCGCTTATCAAGCGTTCACCTTCCGCGCGGGTCTGCGGATCGGCGTAGTCGATGAGATACTCTTTGAGCGAGAGAAGCGCATTCGGTCCGCACATGTGCTGGATGTCGCCGTGCTTTGCGAGGCCCATGAAGTGCTCACCAGTCCGTCCGGCTCTGTAACAGGCAGTGCAGAAGCTGGGGATGTAGTTGCCCTCCGCCAGTTCATACAGCACTTCAGAGAGTGAGCGCGAATCTCCAATCGAGAACTGCTCGGTCTCAGGTTTGTGGGCCTGGGCGTCGTGATATCCGCCTGGCGAAGTACGCGAACCGGCGCTGACCTGGCTTACTCCCAGCGCAATAAGCTCCTTTCGGAACTCAGCCCGCTCCCTGGTTGACAGGATGATGCCCGTGTAGGGCACTGCCAGGCGGAAACACGCGACAATCCGCCGCATATCGTCGTCGGTCACCGCGCGAGGCGGTCTGTTTGCCGCGGGAGCGTTGAGGGCCGGCTCGAGGCGTGGAACTGAGATCGTGTGCGGTCCGACGCCATAGGTGCTATCCAGATACTGAGCGTGCATCAGTGTGGCCATGACCTCGTATCTGTAGTCAGTCAGACCGAAAAGCGCCCCGACTCCGACGTCGTCGATGCCTGCTTCCATAGCTCGACTGGGAGCAAGAAGCCTCCAGAGATAGTCCGATTTCGGGCCGGAGGGATGCATAACCTTGTATGTATCCAGATGATACGTTTCCTGGAAGCACTGGTATGTGCCAATGCCGCACGCCTTCAGCCGCTTGAAGTCGTCCACGGACAACGGAGCGCAGTTGACATTGACTCTCCGGATGCTGGCGTTGCCCAACTTCACGGCATACACGGCCTCCACCGACTTCTCAATGTAGTCGATGCCGGAGAGTGTCGGGTGCTCACCGGCCACGAGGAGAATTCGCTTGTGACCCTCGGACAAGAGTATCTCAATCTCGCGCTTGATCTCGTCGGGCGTCAGAACGCGCCTCACGAGGTCCTTGTTATCCTTCCTGAATCCGCAGTACAGGCAGTTGTTGGCGCAAACGTTGCTCACGTAGAGGGGAGCAAAGAAGACGATGCGACGGCCATATATCTTGTTCTTTACATGCAGCGCCGCGTCGTATATGCCCGCTAGAACCTCTGGATCGTCAGCCTGCAGCAGCACTGCCAGCTCGTCAAGCTCCAGCCCGTTGGCTTGCCTTGCCTTGGCGACAATATCGTTGGCCCTCTGCTTGTCCGCGTTCTTTCCGGTCTCGAGCAGCGAGACAATCTTCTCGTCATCTATGAATCCGACAGCGTTCTCAGTCAAACTGGACATAACTAACCTCTGGTTATCTAGACCGAACCCACGCAGGATGTCTGCAAGCGATGGCTCTCTGCTCGACGGACGTATCCTCAAGTCGCAGTCCCGGCAGCATTTTACACTGTGTCCATGTTAGCACATTCAACCGGCAGAAGGAAAAGAACGGGCGACTGTTCAAACTATACTGGTGAGGTGAGTGCGGATGCAGTCTTTCAATTGGTTAAGTGAGTCTCTGCTGGAGCATCAGTCGGAAAGCAGTATGGTGCGCGAAGACGAGCTCTCGGCCGCTTGCGCGTGGATGGACGCCTTGCTGGAGGGCGTAGACTCCCATACGGAAGAGTGGGTTGATGGCTGGATTGACGGCAACCGGTTGTTCGGATTTGTGTGTGGCGATGAGGACTCAGAGGAGTTGCTGGGCAGAGCTAAGCGTCAAGCTACGACTCCTGTTTCCGCCGACGGCAAAGCTTCCTGTCAACTGACGTGGCAGGACGCCCGCACAGGACTTCGCGTCACCTGTGACCTCAAGCGATACGAGTGTTTTCCGGCCCTGGAATGGTTGGTTACGCTCAGCAATGATAGTCGCCAGGATACGCCTCTGATTACGGATGTCGATGCTCTGCGGTTGCGTCTGCGCCGCGGCGCAGACGTGGGAGACTTTGTGGTTCACGGAGCGAGCGGCGGGCGCAGCAAACGGGACGATCTGATGCCGTTTTCCGTGCCCGTTCCGTCGGATAATCCCAATTCGCATTTGATCTCGTTTGACGGTGGGTTTCCTTCCAGCAACGTCTACCTCCCGTTCTTCAACTTCGAGGCCCCGGGTGAGCGGGGTATAGTACTCGGGATAGGCTGGTCGGGGCACTGGAAGTCCACCGCCGCGGCCGTCGACGATGATCTCTGTGTTTCGGCGTCACTGGGTGAGGTGAGTATGGTCTTGAGACCCGGCGAGAGTGTTCGCTTGCCGAAAATGCTGGCGCTAATATGGAAAGGGCGGAGGCTGCACGGTCAGAATGTCTTCCGAAGACTGCTGCACACAGAGTATGTTCCTGGGCTGTTTGGAGAACCGCAAAGACCGTTGGTATCCATTAACGTGGGCTTCACTCACCATGGATACGGCAGGTTTCTTGAGGACGCCGACGAAAAGAATGTGCTCTCGCTGGTAGAGCCATCCGCGAAGCTTGGCGCTGAGCTTGTCACGATCGATGCCGGATGGTATGACTGTGAGGGTGATTGGTCTCATCCGTCGTCTTACTGGCGCCACGACCGCAACAGGTATCCCGAGGGGTTTGCGCGCATTTTCGAACAATTGGACGCGCGCAAGATGATACTTGGATTGTGGTTTGCGCCGGAGTGGGGGATCGAAGACCTGGAAGAGTTCGCGGAGCATCCGGAATGGGCAGTCGACGGTTTTCTTCAGATGAGTAATCCGGAAGCCAGGGAACTATTCTTGTCAAGGGTCGATGACTACGCCGAGAACCAGGGGCTTAGTTGCTTTCGACAGGACATGTTGGGGCGCTATGACGATGAGGAGCCCGACCGAGCTGGTATGTCGGAGCTTGCCAATATCGACGGACTGTATGAGTGCTGGAAGCAGATATCAAGGCGTCACCCAGGTATCGTGATGGAAGGCTGTTGCGGAGGAGGACAGAGAATAGACTTGCAGACGCTCTCTTTCTTTCATTGGCACCAAAAATCAGACCGGTGGTTCGATCCTGAGAGCGACCAGTGCGGCCTGTACGGCTCCAGTCTGTTCCTTCCCGGTGGCGTGATCAATATCCCGACTAAGGCAACGGATGACTACGGCGCGTGGTCGAGCTTTGCCGGACAACTGTGCCTCGCGTGGCACCCTGTCGATGTGGATTTTCCATCACGTGAGGCAGCAAGACAGGTGGATCGTTACAAGCGGATTCGCAACTTGCTTTCCGGCGATTTCTACCCGCTGACTTCGTGCTCTCTCGACTCGGAATGGATGGGGTATCAGTTCCACCGGCACGATCTGGACAAAGGGTTCGCACTCGTTTTCCGACGGGCCGGAGTAGCTGCAGCGCCTTGCCCAGCCAGTACCAGTTTCATTCTGAGGCTCCGGGGCCTGACTCCCGGGAGCACATATTCGACCACATTCGAGCGAAGCGGAAAGATCCTCGACCTGACATGCGCGAAACTCGCGGAGGGGGTGGAGCTTATAATGCGGAACGCTCCTTGCGCCGAGATGGTGATCTACGAGCGAAACCGTTAGCGATAATCCCCGCAACCCTACCTGTTTATGGCCGTCATACAGTTGATAATATCAAACACGCCCTGTCTTCTGGTATGAATACAATGAGGGTGAACAATCCTCGCAAGCGTTGATTGAAACAGGGAGGTGCTAATAAGCATGCAATGTAAGTGTGGAAGGACAATTCAGAATGTGCCGGACCGACTGCGAGATTTGGCTCAATGGGTCTGCTGGGAGTGTGGAAGCGCTCACAAGGGCGATCGAGGTGACACCTCGACGATTCTCTCAGCGGTCATATCGAGCAGAGCCCGCCGACTGGGCTAGAGACTTCTTCGAATCACAGTCTATATACGTGTCCCGCTGGTGTATCCGGCGGGACACGTATGTATGTGCCGGCACGAATACCCAGGTCTGCAAGCTCCCGACTGCACCATCTCCCGGTCTTCGCTGACCGCGTCCCTGGCCGCCGATCTGCCATCTGACGCGAACACACTTCTGGATTTCGTGCCTCTGGTTGTGAGATAATTAGAGTCCCATATTCGGTGTCTGGAATGCCGGACGGGGGTTGGCAGGATTTCGGGGGAGGTTATATGACGAAGATAGTTATGATCGGCGCGGGAAGCGCTGGGTTCTGCAGAATCCTGGTGCAGGATATATTATCGGTTTGTGGACACGAGGACATACACATCGCACTCACGGACGTGGATGCGGAACGCCTTGAGACTACGTTCAAGGTAATGAACCGTATCAAAGAGCAGAACGGCCTCAGGTGTACTTTTTCGGCCTCGACGGACAGGCGTGAGTGCCTCAAAGACGCGGGCTTCGCCATATCAATGATTCAGGTGGGTGGGCTGGAACCATACCAGACGGACATTTCGATTCCGCTCAAATACGGCGTAGATCAGTGTGTTGGCGACACTGTTGGGCCTGGAGGGGTTTTCCGAGGACTGCGTCACGTGCCTGCGCTTCTTGCCATGCTTGACGACATGCAGGAACTGTGCCCCGACATCATATTTATGAACTACGCCAACCCTATGGCTATATGCTCCTGGGCTATGCAGAAAACGTACCCCAAAGTGCTATCCGTCGGATTGTGTCACGGTGTTCAGCACACAACCAACATGCTCTGCCAGTGGTTGGGCATCGCGGCGCAGGAGGTGGATGTTGTCACGGCAGGTATCAACCATATGGCCTGGTTCCTGAAGTTCTCGCATCAGGGGGTTGACCTGTATCCCGCAATCTGTGAAAGGCTACGAGACGACGGCCCGATCGAGGGCGAGGAATACCGTTTTGAGATGATGAAGGCCTCGGGATACTTCATGACCGAAAGCCCGGGGCACTTGTCGGAATACCTTCCGTACTTCCGGACTCGCCGGGAGATACAGGACTTGTTCGGTGGTGCGGGATTCTCGGGTGAGACCGGTGCGTATCTGCGAATGTGCCAGCAAGGCTTCGAATACTACAATCAGCAGATGGCCAACTACGCCGCTGGAAAGGAACGTGTGCCTTTTGCCCTGGGGGAGACTTCGGTTGAGTATGCCGCTGACATAATACAGGCGAGAGTGACGGGTGCGCCGTTCAGATTCGCCGGCAATGTTCTCAACAAGGGCTACATCACAAATCTGCCGTACGATTGCTGCGTCGAAGTGCCGGTCTTCGTTGATCGGGACGGATTGCACGGTTCATTTGTCGGTGAGTTGCCTCCACAATGTGCGGCCCTGAACCAGTCGAACATATCAATGCAGGAACTGGCTGTTAAGGCCGCAATTGAGGGGGATAGAGAAGCAGCTTTCCACGCAGTAATGCTAGACCCGTTAACGGCGGCTGTGCTTGCTCCGCACGAGATTCGGAATATGGTAGAGGAAATGTTTGAGGCGCAGTCCGAGTGGCTGCCCCAGTTCCGAGGCAAGGTAAACTCTTCGCCTTGCGCCAGCATCGGAAGGCTGCCTACTGGGGCGACCAGCCGACAGAAGACAAGCAGCCTTCAGCGTGTAATAGGCCACTACGACAAGAAGGAATCTGAATAACAGGGACAAGCAGTCGGCTCAGGCACGTTTCGCGCCTCTCAGTCGGTGGTATAAACTAGTTGTGCTGCGCATGCTCTGGTTATGACCGGGGGATCAGCTCCCCGGCCTGGCTAAGCGTGGCCGACTAAGGAGACCGATGAGATGAGAAATGCGACAATGTGTGTTGCGCTGCTGTGTTTCGCTTTGGGTTTGTGTTCAGGTGTTGCGGGAGATGATTTGTACTCTCCGCCCTGGACCAGGGGAATTCAAGGTGCGACCAACCAGCAATGGACGTTCAGCACGAGTGCCATCTATGCTCTGCCTGAGATCAAATACAACCCGTACGGGCAGCCTTACGCGGATGTTCTGATGCCGGCAAGCCGGTGGTTCGACATGACGTTCGTTGTGCCTAACATGCGGGGGATATGGGCAATGACGGCCTGCTGTCCCGGAATGGATATGCACATTCCTGTGTGCCCGGACATGCCAGCCGGATCGACTGTTGAGACGTGGATACAGGTGACCTACGCGGTCAACAACCAGATGCTGTACGGAAAACCAACAATAGAGTTCGGGTCGCCTGCCACGCTTGAGGACGAGGCATTCTATACAGTAGTGACCACGCCGCCGACCCTTTTCCCAAACAGTTGGTGTTTGTGGAGATCGAAGTGGAGCGTCACCCCGGTGGATGGACGGATCAGTTTCAGGCTTGACCACGACCCAAATCTGCGCGCCGCGATCGATCAGGTTGTAGTGGACACGCTATGTGTCCCGAAAGATGTGGTGCCGGAGCCTTCCGGGCTGATTGCGCTGACTTCGGGACTGGCTGCGGCTGCGGTGTTTCGACGGTCGCGAGCAAGCTGATCGGCGAACGCGCCCGTGCCGCTAGATTGCAGAATGCAGGGCCGGTGTGTCATAATCGGCTCGAGTATAATCACGCCTACGGAGGAATCAGTTGTCATCAAGGAAGTTGGGATTCATCGGTCTGGGAATTATGGGGCGCGCCATGGCGGAGAACCTGCTGAAATCTGGTTCTTCGGTCACGGTTTACAATCGCACAAGGGCACGGGCGGAGGAGATGAAGTCGCTTGGAGCCCGTGTAGCGGATACTGCCGCCGATGCCGCACGGGGAAGTGACGTCGTTATCAGCATGGTCAGTGATCCGGCTGCGGTTCGCGATGTCATTCTTGGCCATGGTGGCGCGGTCGAGGGGCTGGGGCAGGGCGCGGTATTGATAGACTGCAGCACCATAGATCCCAAGACCACCATGGAAGTGTCCGAAGCGGCAAGGAGCAGGGGCGCAAGCTTCCTCGATGCGCCGGTTACGGGCAGTAAGATCGGTGCGGAAAAGGGCGAGCTGATCATGATTGTTGGCGGCACACCGGAACTCATCGCTTCGGTACAGGACGTCTTCGACGTGATCAGCAAGAAGGTAGTGATCGCCGGACCGACGGGCAGCGGTGTCTGGATGAAACTCTGCTTCAACACCCTGGTAGGACAGATGATAGTTGGAATCTCGCAGGCTGTTGTTACCGCGAAGGCCGCAGGGCTTGACCCTCGCGTGTTCCTGGATTTGGTTATGTCCGGGGCGATCCAGTCACCGTTCTACGCATGGAAGGGCGGATGCATACTTGATCGGGACTTCTCGACGAACTTCTCCACCAAGCTGATGCGAAAGGACGCTGATCTGGCAATAGGGGCTGCCAGAGATCTCGGCATTCCCCTGATAGCTACTGAATCTGTACGAGATGCGTTGGATCGCGCCATAGAAGCCGGTTACGGCGAAGACGATATGTGTTCGTACGCCCGAGTTCTCGAGCAGCTTGCGGGAGTCGAAGCAAAGGACTGATCGGAATGTGCCGCTCCGAGTCGCCTTGGGGTGGCACACTGCACACATTGATCGTGACCTAATGTCTCCTCTGGCGGACTGCTTCATAAAGCAGAACGGACGCCGCGACGGCTATGTTCAGTGAGTTGATCCGACCGAGCATTGCGATGCGGACGACAACGTCTGCCGCGTCGCGCAGTTGATCGGATATACCCACGTGTTCATTTCCTACAGCCAGCGCAACAGGCCCGGCGTAGTCAATGTCGGTGTGAGCAGTATCGGCTCTGGCTGACGAGGCCACAAGGCGGACGCCGTAAGTTCTGATAGCTTGAACCACTGCCGTCACGTCAGGCTCGATGCATATTGGCACGTTGAACACAGCGCCCCTCGAACCGCGCACGACCCTGCGAGCGAACGGGTCTGTTGTGTCGCCTGTGAGCACAACCGCTGACACTCCGGCCGCTTCGGTGGAACGTAGAAGCATGCCGAGGTTGTCCGCGTTCTCGCACGACTCCACAACCTGTATAAGCGCGCCAGGCGTTGACGCCACGCGGTCAATATCTGCAGTGGTTCGTTGGACAATCGCAACACAGCTCGGAACAGGTTTTGCGTCCATCACCTTACCGATCAGTCCGCTTGTGGCTGCGTATACGGGAGTGCGACTTTCATATGCGGCCTGGAGAAGTGCAGCGGTCTCCGAAGTGTCGGGCAGCTTTTCTGTGACGACGAGCGATTCAACGATCGCGCCAAAGTCGAACGCTCGCCGGACGATCTCGGCTTCTTCTGCAAAGAAGCGTTTGTGTTTCTTGCGGCCTTGGCTGCTTTGCAGTTCTCGGAGCAAAGCGATTATGGGGTCTTTCTGGCCGGACACGCGGATCATAGGCTCCCTGCTTCGCGCAAACCGTCACAATCGGGCACTGACGCCGCACGAATGACGCATGAATCGGGTTACATGAACAAAAGCGGACGACGCTACTGCATCGCCCGCCATACTGGTCGGGGAGACAGGATTCGAACCTGCGACCCCCTGAACCCCATTCAGGTGCGCTACCAAACTGCGCTACTCCCCGCAGACCAGCAACAATAGTTTACTACCATCCGCCGCCTGAAGTCAACAGATGCGGTCAAACGGCAGAGAGTTTGCTGTAATGGCCGTCTTGTGCTATACTCTATGGGCCGTAAGGCTTCACAACGACATGGCTTCTCACATCAAGCTCCCTGTTGACATCCTGGCAATCGTCGGGCCGACAGCCGTTGGCAAGACGATGGCTTCGATATGTGTGGCAGAGGTGGCTGGGGGCGAGATCGTGTCCGCCGACTCGATGGCGGTCTACCGCGGAATGGATGTCGGGACAGCGAAGCCTAATGCGGAGGAAAGGGCCAGGGCTATCTTTCATCTCGTTGATGTTGCCGATCCGAGGCAGGCATTCAGCGTTGGTGAGTTTCAGCGACTGGCTCATCGGGCAATAGAGAAGATCTCGAAATCAAACCCGCCGGCCATAGTCGTAGGCGGCAGCGGCTTGTACGTGAGGGCGGCGATCGACGGGCTGGACGATTCACTTCCAGTGGGTGATGAGAGCTTTCGCGCCGAGATGGGCGCTCTCGCGGAAACAAATGGGCGGGAGGCTGTGCATTCGCTTCTCGCGAGCGTTGATCCTGTGAGCGCTGCTCGTATTCATCCGAGCAATCTCAAACGCGTTGTGAGGGCTCTGGAGATAGCGCGACTGACCGGCGTACCTGCGTCGGAACACTTCGGCCAGTCAACGAGGCAGTCCGGATGGCCAGGTCGCAAGCGAATGTTTGGCTTAAGAATCAATCGCGACGATCTTTACGCCAGAATAGACGTCCGCGTAGACCTGATGATGGAGAGAGGTCTTGTCGAAGAGACGAGATTGCTTCTCGACTCAGGAGTTGACGCTGGATGTACGGCTCTGCAGGGGCTTGGCTACAAACAGATTGCCGGGTATCTCCGCGGGGAACTTACGCTCGAGGAAGCCGTATACCTAATTAAGCGCGACACCAGGCGATTTGCGCGAAGGCAGTTCACATGGTTTAACGCTGACGATCGAATTGAGTGGATAGACGCCGACGGTCTCGACGCACAGGAAGTAGCGAGCGAGATTGTCAGCCGTGTAGTAGAATGACAAATAGGCTGTTCGTGGAGGACATCTAATGAGCAAAGGTCAAGCCAATCTGCAGGATCATTTCCTGAATCAGACGAGAAAAGATAACATACCGGTTACCGTGTATCTCGTGAGCGGTGTTCAGCTCCGAGGCATAGTGCGTGGATTCGACCCATTCACTGTGGTGCTCGAAAGCCCTGGGAAACCGGCACAGTTGGTATACAAGCACGCAATAGCCTCTGTTGTTCCTGCCAGGCCGGTGCGCGATCTCACCGTGCATCCTGACTACAAGGCCGAAGGTGAAACCGAGGAAGGGACTCCGCCGGCAGCCGGAGCGTCTGAGAGCGCAGAGGAGTAACTGCAATTGGAATTCGTTAAGATGCACGGAGCCGGAAACGACTTCGTGGTCATTGACGCCGAAGGTGAACCCATACCCGAAGGTCAACTCGAATCCGTGGCGCGGGGCGTCTGCGATAGGCATTTCGGAATCGGGGCTGACGGCCTTATCATGGTATTGCCGTCAAGGCTGGCGAATTTCCGGATGCGAATGCTCAACCCCGATGGAAGCGAAGCCGAGATGTGCGGGAACGGCATCCGCGTGTTTGCGAAGTATCTCTATGATCGCAAACTGCACACGGATGTCGTGATGACCGTGGAAACACTCGGCGGGATCAAGACGCTCAAACTGAACGCACCGGGGGGAGTGGTCAGGTCCGTCAGAGTGGACATGGGCGAGCCGCGTCTGAACCGCTCAGATATCCCAATGCGCGGTTCTGATAATGGCAGAGTGGTGTCGGAGGGCCTGAAGGCAGCGGGCAAGAAGTTCGAGATTACCTGTGTGTCTATGGGTAACCCACACTGTGTGACTTTCGTTGACAACGTAGATATGTTTCCTGTGGAGAAGATTGGTCCGGCAGTCGAGAACCATGCCAGCTTCCCTCAGAGGACAAACGTAGAGTTCGTCGAGGTCATCAGCAAGGATGAACTCAAGATGCGCGTCTGGGAGCGTGGGGCAGGGGAGACTCTGGCCTGCGGAACAGGCGCTTGTGCCAGTGCGGTGGCTGCGATGCTGAACGAAAAGACTGCTCGCAAGGTCACTGTGCATCTCAAGGGAGGCGATCTGTTCATCGAGTGGTTGGGGGACAGCAAGGTGTTCATGACCGGGCCTGCTGAAGAGGTGTTTCAGGGCAGAGTCACCAGCGCCGCATTCACTAGATGGACATCAGGCTCGTCATAGAGAGACTGAGTTGGTCTGTGCGGAGCCGTTCGGCGTGCAGCCGGACGGCTTTTTGTCATAAGCCCCGGCTCACATAGTAGTTTGCGTGCCACGCGCACGCAGGTATTTACAGGAGGAGTAGATTGCAGAGAGCTATGCGACTTGACCTTATCCCGCCGTATCTGTTCGGAGAAATATCCCGCCTCAAGTCACAGGCCATTTCCGAGGGTCGTGACCTGATAGACCTTGGAATTGGCGATCCGGACCAACCTACGCCCCAGTCCGTGATTGACAGGCTTTGCGAGGCGGCCAACGACCCCGAAACCCACAGGTATGACGAGTCAGAAGCCGGATGGCCGGTATTCCTGGAGTCTGTTGCTCGATGGTATGGCAGGCGATTTGGCGTGGATATCGATCATTCCGGAGAGGCTATGCTGTTGCTGGGGTCCAAAGACGGCCTGGCTCATCTCGTGTGGGCGATGATAGACCCGGGTGATGTCAGCCTGGTTCCCGACCCCGGTTACACGGTATACAAGGTCAACACTCTGATGGCTGGCGGCGAAGCAGTGGCGATGCCGTTGGTTGAGAAGAACGGTTTTGTTCCCGACCTGTCTGCAATAGATACCGGTAAGGCCAGGGCCGCGAAGCTGCTCTTTCTAAACTACCCGAACAACCCGACCGGTGCCATCGCTACACTGGATTTCTATAACGACGTTGTCAGGTTTGCGAAAGAGTACGATATCGCCGTCTGCAGCGACCTGGCGTATTCCGAGGTTACCTACGACGGTTACGACGCCCCAAGCTTCCTGCAGGCCGAGGGCGCCAAGGACGTTTGCATAGAGATGCACTCCCTGTCGAAGACCTACAATATGACCGGTTGGCGCATCGGGTTTGCGGTCGGAAACCGCGACCTTGTGTCTCATCTAAACAAGCTCAAATCAAACCTGGATTCCCGGCAGTTTCCTGCCATTGACATCGCAGCGGCACACGCCCTTGACAGCGTTTCCAATGCTCAGACACTCGCGCTCTACAAGAAGCGAAGGGACATACTGGTCGATGGGCTGAACTCGATCGGATGGAAGGTGAACAAACCTGTTGCGTCACTGTACGTGTGGGCGAGAATCCCCGAAGGCTACACATCCGCGGACTTCGCCAAGCTGCTACTAACTGAGGCAGGCGTCTTGGTAATTCCCGGGAACGGCTATGGGCAGTATGGAGAAGGCTATGTAAGGATGTCACTGACGGTCTCTGGCGATGTGTACGGAGAGAGGTTGGCCGAGGCAGTCGAGCGGATTCGCGCAATCGACATCAACTGGGGCTGATTTGTCACATCAGGTAGAGGATCGGGAAAAGGCTGTTCTCCTCATTGTGGAGACAAGAGCAGGCGCTGAACTTGATTCGGGGGAGAATGTCCCCTCTGAAGCGAATGCTGAAGAGCTCCGCATGCTGGCTGATTCGGCGGGCGTCGAATTGGTTGACGAGATGCGTGCGCAGAGGCGGAGCCCCGATCCCAGATACCACGTAGGCCGGGGCTCCGCCGATGAGCTTGCAGTCAGGGTTGACGACAGCGGCGCCGACGTTGTTATCGTCGGTCGTGATCTGACTCCCAGCCAGCAGCGAAATCTGGAGGATGTCTGCGGCACACGCGTGGTGGATCGCAGTCAGCTCATCCTGGACATCTTCGCACGGCGCGCTCGAACTAGTGAAGGCAAGATCCAGGTCGAACTGGCGCAGCTTCAGTATCTTCTGCCTCGCTTGACCGGACGCGGAATCGAAATGTCAAGGATCGGCGGAGGCAAGTCGGGAGTTGCCACAAGAGGCCCCGGCGAGACAAAGCTTGAGACCGACCGCAGGCGTGTGCGAAGCCGCATATCAGTTCTAAAGAAAGAACTCGAGGAAGTTGTAAAGCATCGAACTGTTCAGAAAAGGCTTCGTGAACGTCTGAATCTGCCCAGAGCGGCTCTGGTAGGCTACACAAGCGCAGGCAAGTCCACGCTAATGAACCTGCTAAGCGGCTCAGAACTTGAGACAGACGCCAGACTGTTTGCGACCCTTGATCCGACCACCAGGAAAGTGGACATGCCTGACTGCGGGTCGATGATGCTTTCCGACACCGTGGGGTTTCTTCACAGCCTGCCCCATCACCTTATCGCGGCATTTCGCGCTACTCTTGAGGAAGTCACTGACGCGGACCTGCTGATCCACGTAGTCGATGCGAGCCACCCATATATGCGGCGACAGATGGAGGCCGTTCCTGAGGTGCTGAGCGGACTCGGAATCACCGACACGCCAACAATCACAGTGTTCAACAAGATAGACCTCGTAAAGGATCAGTATGAAGTGAGGAGGACCGTCGCTGAAACACAGGACTCGTGCTACATCAGCGCCCTCACCGGCGACGGTCTCAAGCAGCTCATCGATGTCATCTGCAGAGTTCTAAGGAGAACGCTGAGCCGTATTGAGGTGGTGATTCCTTATTCGCGCCAGGATCTGCTTGCCCTGTGCCACGAGAAAGGCAGAGTCTTGAACACGGAGTTTCGCCCGGAAGGCACGCATGCCACGGTAGAGGCCCCGCCCGACGTCATCTCGAGGCTGCGTGAGTTCGAGTCTGGTGGATTGGACTGATGCCGAAGTTCTCGAGGATCGTACTGAGCCTGTAGAGCGGCAATCCGACGACATTGAAATAGCATCCGGCTATCCCTTTCACCAACACGCATCCGCGACCCTGTATCGCATACGCCCCGGCTTTGTCCATCGGCTCCCCGGTCTGCACATACCAGCGGATAGTCTCATCATCAAGCACGCGGAACGTCACTCCAGTCGACTCCACAACGGACTCTTCATTGGCCTCGCAGGCTACCGTAACTCCGGTAACCACGTGGTGCGTCCTGCCCGAAAGCATCACTAGCATCTGCCTGGCGTGTTCCTCATTCTCGGGTTTACCAAGTATCGAGCCGTCTATTGTTACGACTGTGTCAGCGCTGATTACTATGTGGTCTTCAGCTCCCGCGATCACGTCACGGGCCTTCATTCTACTGGAATAGAGCACGTGGTCGGCTGGTCCAAGTTCCTCAGGTGTCAGCGATTCGTCATACCTGCTTGGTATGACTTCGTAGGCGTCGAGTATGAGTGAAAGCAGCTCGTTCCTGCGGGGCGACGCTGATGCCAGAACGACCGGCCGGCCCGAGCGTGATTCGGGGCGTGTTTTGGATTTGCCGATGATTGTCATAGTAGTCTCAGGATCGCTTGAGCCAGTTTGTCCGGGTCGTGACGGACGACTTCCGTCTGGCTTATGAAGTCCCCCGTTAGCGGTCTGTAACCCATCTCGCGGATCTTGTGCACGTCAGGCTCGACAAACCGCTGGTTCTCCTGCTCGTACTTCTGCAGCAAGAGACTGCTGGGCCTGACGGTGTTGACGATCGCGTAGTGGAATATCCGCGACTCAGTATGCCGCATAATTGCCGCTATGTGGTCGCTCGCAGTGAACCCGTCGGTCTCGCCGGGCTGAGTCATAACGTTGCACACGAACGCCTTGACCGCAGGCGAGAGCTCGATGGCTTCCGGTATGCCGTGGACAAGCAAATTGGGCACTATGCTCGTGTAGACGCTACCCGGCCCCAGCACTATGCAGTCTGCCAGTTCTATCGACCGGAGGGCCTCGTCCAGAGGCTTCACTGTGGATGGATGGAGCATGATGTGCTTAATGGGGAGTGGGCTGCCCACGATGCTGGTTTCACCTTCAATAAACGATCCATCCGCGAGCTCCGCCTGAAGTCGCACATCATCTATCGTGGATGGAAGAACCAGGCCGCGAATCGCCAAGATATTGCTTGTTTCTTTCACTGCACGCTCAAAGTCGCCGGTAATGCGGGTCATGGCGGCGATCAGCAGGTTGCCGAACGTATGGCCGTCTAACCCGTCAATGTTCTCCGCAAACCTGTACTGGAAGAGCTCGGTCATCAGGGGCTCGGCGTCAGCCATCGCTACCAGGCAGTTTCTTATGTCGCCTGGAGGCATCATTCCCATCTCGCGCTGCAGGCGTCCAGAGCTTCCACCGTCATCCGTCACGGTGACAATCGCGACAAGATTGCTGGAGAACTGCTTCAAACCGCGCAACATCGTGGAAAGCCCTGTCCCACCGCCTATTACCACGATCCGTTGTCCCTGGGATAGGTACCGCCGCTGGAATATCACGTCCGCAAGTCTTCCCTGAGCTTCAGGGCTAACTACGCTGGTTATGGAGCGAACAACCTGCCGGAGTGCGCTGAAAGTGAGCGCCAATCCGGCAATGATTGTCCCGAGTCCGATTGGGATCACCCAGGACGGAGAGCCGATGTTGACTCCCGTCTGCTGGAATATCCACGCGCCAAAACGGTTGAGGGCTACATCCAGACGCCAGTTGGCCAACAGAATCACTCCGGCCACCACAAGCGCTATGCCCACAGGAACCAGCACTAGCCAGCGTTTGACACGCATCCCCGGATACAGCCATTTGATCGAACTTGTCAGCGTCCTACCGGGCATCAGTCTGACCCTTAGGCTGGTTCAAGTCGCGATGCTCCAGCCGGACGTTGTAGTTCGAACGCCTCAAGAAGGATGCCAGCTCGTCAGCCACGACCACGGAGCGGTGCTTTCCGCCCGTGCACCCTATTGCTATGGTCAGATAAGCCTTACCTTCTTTGACGTACTGCGGGATACTGAACTCAACCAGATCGAACAGTTTCTCGAGAAGCGGTTCTGTCAGGGGATCGGAAAGCACGAATCGCTGCACGTTGCCGTCGGTTCCGTTGAGATGTTTAAGCTCCGGGTCCCAGAAAGGATTTGCTAGAAAACGCACATCGAAAACCAGGTCAGCATCGAGTGGAACTCCGTGCTTGAACCCAAACGACACCACAGCTACCATCAGGCGTTCCTTGGAGTCGGATGGGCCGAAGAACTCCCGTATGAGCCGGCGAAGTCCCTCCGGTTCGAGGTTTGTGGTGTCGATAATCTTGTCGGTCTGTTCGAGGACGTCAGCCATCATCTCGCGCTCAAGGATAATGGCGTCGGGCACACCGCGTTCCTCAGTAACGAGTGGGTGTTTGCGCCGTGTTTCCTTAAATCGCTTGACCAGTTCGGCGTCACTTGCATCGATAAACAAGATGACTGGTTTGCTCAGCCATCCGTGTGTTTCACTTTTCAGTGCCTTGCACACAGGCAGCAGGCTGCTGAAGAACTCCCCCGCGCGAACGTCAACGACCACCGCCAGGTCCTGTGGTTTCTCCGCGTTGTTCCAGAGGTCAATGACCGTAGGCAGCAGATTTGGAGGCAGGTTGTCAATGCAGTAGAAGTCCAAGTCCTCAAACGTGTTTGCAGCCATGGACTTGCCTGCGCCGGAGAGTCCGGTGAGAATGACCAGTTGTTTCTGTTTGTTCACTTGTCTTTGTCCTGCCTGTCTCTGATTAGCGACGCCACTACCGAAGAAACGACGGTTACACACACTGATCCGAACAGCGCACCCCAGAAGTCCGTCTCTCCTCCGGTCAGTTCAACTGCCGTCCAGAATACTATAGCATTAACTACAAACCCAAACAAGCCGAGAGTAATACACGTCACTGGAAGGCAGAGTAAGCGGATCAGTGTGCCCATAGAGACATTGACGAGAGCCAGCACCGGCACGAACACCAGCACCCTCCAGGAATCGGGCCACTCCAGACGAAGCCCGACAGCGGACGTCAGTCGCACACAGACATAAACGGCCAGAACGCCTATGAGCCACTTAATAGTCATGCTCATCGATACGCTATGCCCTCGAGTCGAAGAAGTTCTGCTTTCACGTTAGCCCCGGAAGAAAACCCGCCTGTTCGTCCACCTGCACCCAGCACCCTGTGGCAAGGTATCACAATCGGAATCCGGTTGCAGGCCATAGCCTGACCCGCAGCCCGAGCCGCCCGTGGACTGCCCGCCATTGCCGCAAGCTCTGCATAACTCACCGAAGCTCCGTAAACTACAGTTCGAAGAACCTCTCTTACTCTACGGTGGAATGGTCCGCCGTGTTCCTCCACAGGCACATTTGAGAAATCCACAGGCACGCCTGAAAAATACTGCTGGAGGCGGCTGGGAAGCGAGATCATCTCTTCAACGCCGGATTCTGATAAGGGCCTTCGGTTCAACGGCAGGCTCGCTCTCGCTATGTCATCTCCGGTGGGCATTTCCAGAGTAACGACGGCGCCTTCACGCCATCCGAGCCGGATGAGGCCCCATTCAGTCTCAATAACATCCACAAATATCATTGTCATTCTTGCTCCCTGGACCTGAAAAAGTCAAAGACGGCCTGGGCTGTCGTGCGAGTCATACCCGGGGCCGCTGCCAGTTCCTCCACTGAGGCGTTCTTGATCCGCTCAATGGATTGCAGTGATTTCAGCAACTGCTTTCTGCGTTTGGGACCTATACCTGGAATTGTGCTCAGAATTGACGTTCTAACCGACTTGCCTCTCAACTGACGGTGGAAAGTGATAGCGAATCTGTGGGTTTCGTCTCTTATCCGCTGAACCAGGCGAAGTGCGGGAGACGATCGCGGGAGGATTACTGGTTCAGTCCGGCCGGGCACATATATCTCTTCGTTGCGTTTCGCAATAGAAATCGTGGGGACAGACTCGCCGGCGGTGCGCAGTGCCTCCAAAGCCGCGTTCAACTGACCCTTGCCGCCGTCAATCAAGAAGAGGTCCGGTAGATCTGCCATTGCTTTGGAGCGCCTCGACGTTCCGGTTAGCCTTCTCGTGATAGCCTCGCCCAGGGACGCGTAGTCGTCAGGCTCTCCGTCTGATCGTCTAATCTTGAACTTGCGATAGTCGCTCTTCTTCGGTTGACCGTTCTCAAAGACTACCAGTGATGCCACGGTGTCGGAGCCCTGGGTGTTTGATATGTCGTAGCATTCAATGCGGCAAGGCAGATTCGGTAGCCCAGCGGCGTGCTGAAGCTCTCGCAGTTCCTGCTCGACGCGTCTCTGGTCAGACTGCAGTTTGACTCGCAGCTGGGCAAGGAAACCCTGTGCGTTCTTTGCGGCCATATCAACCAGCTTCTTGCGCTGGCCTCGCTTTGGAGTGATGAGCTCAACCTTTGAGCCTCGCTTTGACCTGAGCCAGTTCTCTATGGTGGAGGCATCGCCAATCTCGGCGCTAGTCAGAACTTGTCGAGGCACGTGCGGAGCAGTCTTGTAGTAGTGAAGCATGAACGCTTCCAGGCTTTCTTCAATATCGTCCTCCCAGGCATTTTCCAGCAAGAAGTGGTCTTGCCCAATAAGCTTGCCACTTCGCACGAAGAACACTTCCACGCACGTGTTCTCTCTGTCAGTGACTACTGCGATGACATCCTGGTCCTGGCAGTCCGTGCAGACTACTTTCTGCCCGGCAATCAGTTTTCGTATTGACAGCACCTGGTCGCGTATTCTGGCGGCTTTTTCAAACGACAGGTTTTCAGCCGCGCTCTCCATCTCTCGCTCCAACTTGGCCACGAGCTCATCCCTGCGGCCGTCCAGGAAGGCCATCGCGTCGTTGACAGCAGACAGATACTCCTGTCGATCAGCGACACCCGCGCAGATTCCTGTGCATTGCCCGATGTGATAGTACATACACGCTCTGCCCTTCGACTGGTCAGGTGACTTATACCCGCACGGTATCTTGAACAACTGGCGAATCAGTTTTAGTGTATCCCTTACAGCCAGACTGTCAGTGTATGGGCCGTAGTATCTATCGGCCTCTGCCTGGGTCATTCTGAGCTTTCGCATAAAGACAGGACGCGGCCACGGTTCGCTCAAGGTGACAGCGATGTATGGATAGCTCTTGTCGTCACGCAACCTGACGTTGTAGTACGGCTTGTGCTTCTTAATCAGGTTGCTTTCGAGGATGAGTGCTTCAAGCTCAGTGTCAGTGACTATCCATTCGATGTCGGCAACTTCGTGAACCATCCTGCGAATGCGGCGGCTGAGATCGGCTCCCTTCTGAAAGTACTGCCGGACCCTGCTGCGCAGAATCTTGGCCTTGCCAACGTATATAGCCTGGCCGGCACTGTTCTTCATCAAATAACAACCCGGATCGCCCGGTACGACCTTGAGCTTCTCCAAGACTGCAGTCTGTCTTCGACGATTGAGCGATTCCCAGTCCAGGCTTTCTGATGATTGTTCCAGGGGTCTTGCGTCAACCATCTTCGTGTTCCAGACCGTGGTAGACTCGTGGCACGCGGGAGCTGAGGGCGCACGTCACTTCCTGCGCCACTGTACTTGCAAGCTGGGCGATCCTGTTTGTCGTGAGATACTCGATGCCTCCGCCCATTAGGATGACCTCCTCACCCACCGTCACCCCGGGGACATCGGATACATCCAGCATCACCTGATCCATACAGACCCGTCCGACGACAGGCACACGCACTCCGCGCACACACGCAAGCCCCCTGTTTGACAGCATCCTGGAGTAACCGTCAGCGTAACCAACGGGAATGGTAGCGATGATCGATCGGCCGCGCGTTTCGTATGTTCTGCCATAGCTGATTGGGTCACCCACAGCCGTCTCTTTCAGAAATACTATCCTCGTCTTCAGAGTGAGAGCGCCTCTGACCTCAATCTGACGGGCTGGACGGACGCTGGAGCCCTCGAATGGATGGGCTCCGTAAAGGATAATGCCAGGGCGGACCGCATCGAAATCAGCTTCGGGATACGCCACGATGCCGGGGCTATTTGAAGCGTGGATAACCGCCGGCCTGATCCCGCGTCTGCGAACCGCATCTACGGCATCTCTGAACCTGGCGATCTGGTGGTTCGTGAAGTCAGTGGCCTGATCGTCGGCGCTGCTGAAATGTGTGTAGAGTCCCTCAATGCAGACGGCAGGCAGAGACGCGACTTCTGCCACAAAATCGGAGCAGGTCTCCGGCAGTATTCCGATTCGTCCCATTCCGGTGTCCAGCTTGATGTGTATCCGTGCCTCAACGTTCAACGCCCGGGCAGCATCGGAAAGGCTGCGTGCGAAAGCCATATCGCAAACAGTCGCCGATATGTCGTGCCGGACTATCAGCTCAGCGGCGTCGGGAAGGCAACAGCCAAGAACGAGCAGCGGCTGCGAGAACCCCGCCTCTCTGAGTTCAACAGCTTCCTCTACGGTTGCCAGGCAGAACGCGTCGGCTCCACCAGCAGCGAAGGCACGAGCCGTCTGCACCGCGCCGTGTCCATAACCGTTGGCCTTGACGGCTGGCATGATCTTAACTGAGGGTCCAACAGCCTTTCGCACAGCAAGCGTGTTGTCCCTTAGGGCGTTCAGGTCAATCTCAGCAATGGTAGGTCTGCAGTGAGCGTTTTCGTTATACACGGCTATATTATAGCAAATCCGCCCGCCAAAACCGGTAATCCAAACAGCGGCGATTGGAGCGCATACGCGGCACAAGCATCATAGAACGGGCGAGTACGCAGCCCGATGCCGGAGAGGGATGGCTGTTGACAACCAGCAACTGCGGGCCTTTGGTCCGGGGTTATTGATTAGCAATAGCCGGCACCCTACCGGTCGCCTACTTAGGCGGATGCGGATACAGGGGGACTGTAAAGATGAAGATGGCAGAAGCGAAGCAGTATGTTGGGACGCGCTGTGAAGTGACGTTCCTGGACAGGAGCGGCGGCGAGGTAACTAAGGCGCTCGACATCCAGGATGTCGCGTATGTGCCGCTCTACGGGGCATATCTGATCGCCGATATCGAGGACGTGTGTTTGGATCGAGTCAGAGGAATTAGCCGTATGACCCGGGCCACTGCCTAAGACTGAGAGAAAACAGAAGAGAGATTGGGCTCGTTCGTCAGGGAGTGAGGCACTCCCTGACGAACGCGTCTTCCGTGAAGAACAAAGACCTGGTGAGAATGCCGGTTTTTCTTGATATGTGCAGGAATACGGGCGGCCTGCGGCTAATGTATATATCTGGAAGTGGATTGACAGGTGAGGTGGATGAATGCCGGAGGACGGGAAGTCGCCAAAGACCACATATAGACTGCGCCAGAAGCAGTGTTTACTGCTTGAGAAGGCGGAGTCGTTCGTTGCCCAGGGTGGGTATGACGCGGCCATACAGTGTATTAGAGAGGCTATTAGGCTGTGTCCCAATGACCCCAAACCCAACCTGGAGCTCGCGCGTGTGTACCGGGCACAGGGAAAGATGGGAGAAGCCATCGATTCTATGAGACGGGCACTTGACCTCGACCCTCATGACGCCACTGTCCAGGAACAATACCTGCGGGTTTTGGTAGATACTGGTCGCTACGATGACGCACTTGCCGTCTGCGGCGAACTTCTGAAGCGCTTCCCAAGGAGCGTACTGGCGCGCGATGTGCAGGGGCTTGTCTATCTCGAACAGGGCAGATTGGGAGAGGCGCTCAAAGTTACTGAAGAGCTTGTGCACTTGGACCCGACAGACGCTTTTCACCACTACAAGAAGGCTCTGCTTTTCCAGCAGCTTGGCCAAATCGCCGCGGCGACCAGCACCTATGCCAGGGTTGCGGATATGGAGCCCGAGGGAGAACTTGCCGAGGAGGCCAGGAGGGCTCTCTCCGCTCTGGACGGATTCCAGATACAACAGATAGCCTCTATCGCTTCTGAGGACAGCGCGTTTAGACACAAGCTTCTTGTGGACCCCGAACTGGCCATAACGGAGAAAGGGTTTGTGCTCAGTAGAAGCGGTCTGCTTGCTCTACGGCAGATCGAAATCCCGTGTCCGACGAACGCAAAAACGTACTACCACTAATCCGCATGCCTCGAGAGAACAGACTCAACGACCTCACAAACAAAGAATGGATGATGGAGACCAAGAGTGTGTGGTTCAGTCGGCCTCCTGCACGCGATAAGCGCAAAGCCGCGCATCCCGCCACATTCGCAGAGACCGACGTTGTCAGGCTCATCAGGTTCTTCACAAAGTCCGGACAACGAGTGCTTGACCCATTCCTGGGCACTGGTTCCACGCTGCTCGCTTGCGCGGAGGCCGGGCGGATCGGGGTAGGGGTTGAGCTTGTCCAGAGGTGGGCGGACGTGGCAGTCGAGAGGCTGTCGACAGTAGAACGTGGGGATATGCAGACAGTGTTTGTTGGAGATTCACGTGATGAACTGTCAAGGATGGAACCGGACAGCTTCGATTTCATCGTCACCAGTCCTCCATACTGGAGCATTCTTACTAAGCCCCTCGATCACAAGACCAGGACCGAACGGGCATCAAAGGGTCTTGAGACCAAGTACAGCGAACACCCGGACGACCTTGGCAACCGAGAATCCTACTCAGACTTCAAACAGGCACTCGGCTCGGTCTTTGAGGAGTGCCACAGACTTCTGAAGCCAAAGAAGTACACGTGTGTGATTGTCTCGGACTTTCGGCACAAGTCGGAGTTCGTACCGTTTCATTCGCACATAAGCGAACTGGTGTGTTCCAGAGGGTTTGCGCTTGAGGGGATAACGATTCTAGCTCAGGACAGCAAGAACCTCTATCCGTACGGCATACCCAGCGCGTTTGTCTCAAACATCCACCATCAGTATATTCTGGTCTTTCGCAAGCGCAGTCGCTGAATCTCGTTCGGGGAGGGCTGTTGACTCGAGTGGTCAGCCGGCTATATACTTCATGACATGGTGCTCCTGACTATAGACAATCTGTGCGTCGGATCCTCTGGCCGGCACGGCTTACGAGACATTTGCCTGGATATCGAAGTAGGAGAAACTGTGTCCTGCTTTGGCAAATCGGGCGCGGGCAAGACGCTCCTGGCGCGGGCAATTGGGGGACTGGAGTCTCCAAACTCGGGCGAGATAGCGTTTGACGATTTGGCCGATGGCTCTTATGCCGATGTCACCGTCGCTTCGTCGCGGCCGGGATACGCCGGCGAATTGACGGTCAACGAGACCCTGTGGATGTTTGCCCAGATCAGCGGTGTACCTCGCAGATACAGAGCCAAGCGAATCACATTTCTTATGGAACTCCTGGAGATCGACAACTACAGATCAAAGCGAACTGCTTGTGCGCCTGATGGCGTGCTACGCAGGATGGAGATAGCCCGTGCTTTGCTGGTCGACGCTCCTCTGTTGGTGTTTGACAGTCTGTTTGACACCCTCGATGCTGACATCTATGAAAAGCTGTGGAGCTATCTGCTGACGTTGAGACGGGACGATGACCGGGCAATACTCGTCATGACGGCGAGTGGACGCATTGCTCAGGCGTGTGATCGCGTCATTGCGCTGCACAGGGGCCGCATTCGCTTCACCGGTCGACCGGATGACCTCCGGCGTCTTGCCGGAGAGGATATGATTGTCTTGGGCAATATTGGTAGTGTTGCCCTGAGAAAACGTCTACAGGAGCAATTCTCCGTGACCGTGAATGAGGAAGACGGGTTCCTGTCTTTCAGAGTGAGCGACGGAGACGATACAGTGGGTAGCCTGCTGGGAGAATTCGGCTCGGACATCGGGTGTGTATACATGAAACGGCCTACTTTAGAGGACGCGCTTGAAGTGCTCGCTGAGGGTTCGAAAGCGGTCTTGTCCAGGCACGCTGGCGAAAGGATGGGTGGATAGTGTCGGCACTGTGGCTTGCATACTACAGCGGCCTGCGGGTCGTGCGCACCCGTGAGTTGCCGCTAGCGCTTCTGATATTGCCAATTGTCGTCACGGGTCTTAGAGGGCTGGCGCCATCTGCCTGGAACACTGGCTGGCTCTACGGGGTCTGGATTCTGAACGCTATGCTGGCCGCGGGTATACTTTATCGCCTGAACGCTATCGATGCAGCCACTGGAATGGCTGACCTGATGGAACTGAGTCTGTCCGAGCCTATAGTAAGGGTGTGGGCACAGCTCATTCTGTTTTTGTGTCTTCTTGCTGGGCAGGTGATTCTCTCGATGTTTACCGCTACATTTATCTAGAGTAGGACGATTTGACTGTAGACTATGTGCCTGCCGGCAGGAATGCGCGGGAGTGCAAATACTGGTGGTTCGACGGCTGGGATTGGCTGGTAAACAGTGTTCTCTCGGTTGCTGGTTCTTCGCGCATAGACGTCGGCGTCGGACGCGTAGCCATCGATCCGCACATCCACTCGCTGTTTTCTCACTGCAGTATCTCCGACCCAAGGCGCATACTCACCAGGGCGTTCCAGTTAGGGCTGTCGGCTGTGGCGGTTATGGACCATAACACTTCTGCCGGGTCGGCTGAAGCCGTGCGCTGCTCTGAGTCGATGAAACTAACAGGCGAACTGCCCGATGAGTTCATAGTCATACCCGGATTGGAGATCAACAGCACCATTGGCCACATAGGAGCTCTGTTCATAAGCACAGAGATCGAGATGGGACTCAAGCCAGAAGAGGTCTTGCGGATAATACGCGAGGAAGGCGGGGTGTCCGTGGCAGTGCATCCTTACCATTCAACAGGGGTGAGGGATGCAGTGTTCGATTACCATTTTGACGCAGTGGAAGTCGAGTCTGGCGCTGTATTTGACGAATCTGCCGCGGCGATGAACAGAAGTCTGGCAAGCGATCCGAGACTTGCGCACGCGGCGTGCATTGGCTCCAGCGATGCTCACTATGTGCGCGCCATAGGGTCCTGCCACACGATATTGGATTGCGCATCTGGGGATATGAACGCTCTTCGAACGTGCATACTTGACCGCCGGACGCAGGCAGTGCACACCCGGGCGTATGAACGATCCCGCCGCCTTTTGGGCAAAGTGCGAAAACTGCGATGAGCAGAGTGCGTTTGAACTAGTAGTCTTGTCAGGACTCGCCGCGCCTCATGTGTGGCAAAACTACA
>CAYSLA010000010.1:0-2967 GCA_964431685.1 uncultured bacterium
CTGAACTTGTTTCAGGGCCCACCTTCCTCTGGTGGATGCTGAACCGGGTTCAGCATGACGCCAAGTGCCTATTGCTAGCTCGCAGGGGAACAACCCCCTGCGAGCTAGCTAAGCCAGGTTCTGCGTTATCCTCTAAGCAGTGACAGCAGTGCTTGTGGTCCGCTATTTGCTTGTGCAAGCATGGCGATGCCGGACTGCTGGAGTATCTGTATCTTGGTGAACTCGACCATTTCGCTGGCCATATCGGTGTCTCTGATTGTCGACTCCGATGCTGCGACCATTTCCTTGGCTATACTCAGCGAGTTGATGCTCGACTCAAGTACGTTTCTCTGGGTTGCACCGAGGCTGGATCTGATATTCGAGACATCAGAAATAGCCTTGTCGATTACCTGGATTGCGTCTTGAGCTCCCTGAGCCGTGGTCAGGTTGATGTTGCCAATATTCTTGTCTGCCACGACGCCATTGCCGATGTTTTCGGCATAGACTGAGTTGATGTTGATCGCCCTTGTCTGGCCGGCGTAAGCGCCAACCTGGAATGTCAGCGTATTGACTTCAGTTGTGAACTGGCTGGTTGCGTCTGATGTGGCGCTCCCACCCGCCGCAGTCAATACAATGGTGTTGCCCAGACTGTCTTTGATGGTCAGTCCGTCTCCGTTACTCCAGGCCTGGTCGGAGACATTGGATGTAACTCCGGCCACAGTCTTTGTAACTGAGGCGACAGCATTCTGTCCGGCATCATTGCTGGCGCTGGTCGTGGATCCAAGGAACATCGTTCCACTGGTGACGTTGACCGAGGCCGATGAGCCGTAAGCTTGACTCTTGAAGTCAATCTTGTTGGTGGATGTATTGAAGCTGGCGACGACTCCGCTCAGGCTGGTTTTGGCGTTCACCTTTGCAATGAACGTGTCCACACTGTCACCTGTGGTGAAGTCGACTTTCACTCCGTTGACATACAGCGAAGAATCGGCAGTGGCAAATGTGCCTGAGAATCCGGTCGCGGTGGTGGCGCCGGTGGCAAATGCTGTGCCGCCCGTGTAGGTCATGGTAAACGTATCTGCAGAACCTTTGAGTGCGTCGTTCTTGGTCAGGACGACTGTGTTTGCGCTTGTGTCGTAGGCGGCGGTAACGCCAGTATCCGCCGTGTAGGCGTTGATGGCGTCCACGACCTGTGAAACAGTGCTGGCTGATGCTACGTTTATTGCTGTAGCCGTGCCACCGCTAAGTGTGCTCAGAACAATGCTGCCTGCCGCACCGAACACGGAACCGGTTGCACCGTAGGTGGCAACACTGCTTATCGCAGCGTCTCCGCCGTAGGTGGCTCCGCTGCTCAGCACTGCCTGTTGGGCGGCCGTACTGACCGCTACCTTGATGTCTGCTCCATTGGAAAGACCACTTGCAAACGAGAAGTCACCAGCCATCACGTTTGAGCCGTTGATGAAGGTCTTTATCCCTGCTGATCCGTCCAGCAACTTGCGGCTTCCAAACTGTGTCTCAGAAGCGATTTTGTTCAGGCTGTTGATGGCATTGTCGATCTGTGCCTGATCGGCCTGAGCTGAGGCGGAGTCCGTTGCGCCGGTGTTAGCAGCGTGGACAGCCAGGTCTCTCATCGACCGCAGAAGCCTGTGCACCTCGCCCAGGGCGCCTTCAGCAGTCTTCACCATGTTTACTGCGTCGCCGGAGTTCTTGATCGCCTGTCCAAGCCCCGCGACCTGAGCGCGCAGTTTCTCAGAGATGACCAACCCTGCCGGGTCGTCACCAGCGCTGTTCACCTTGAAACCCGAGGACAAACGCTCAATGCTCTTGCTTAGAGCAGTGTCGTTTGCGCTCAAAGTCCTGTGAGCGCTGTAAGCGGCTGTGTTGAGATTGATTCTAAGTGCCATTTGTCTGTTTGATCCTCCGTGATTATCCGTCCGCCGTTCCCTGGCGGAGAGGCGACGGCCTATTCCATCGCCTTGCAGGATATGCTACTTTCTACTTCAGGTGTTCCACGCAAGCGTGGGGCGGGAATCCTAGTACAATTACCAGGTTTTCGGAGAATTGGCGAAGTTGTTCCTAGTGGCAATCGGGCGGCGCCTGTGCGACGCAATCCCGATCGCGGATGGATAGATGGCGTTCAGGGGTGTCGGGTTCCTGTGGGGTTAGTTAGTGCGAATATGAGGGAGAGCCTCTGCGCTGGCCACCATCGCGAAAACCAGCAGTTGACAGATTGCTGAAGCAGTGATATAATCATAGTTAAGGATAGCTATGAGATACTTAGTGTGCAGGGGTACAATTCGCAAGTGGGTCTGGCGCGGCTCCAGTTCTAGTGGAGTTGCCGCCGCGAATTAGTGCATCCTGCAGGTTGTCAACATATTCAGGCCGCGGAATACTCCACAGGAGTTCCGCGGCCTTTTGTCTATAAGTTACTCTATGGGCAGAAGGTCGGGGTGAGTGTGACTCCCCGGCTTTTTTTGGCACTGATTGGTCGTTCGTCGGCAGAGCGCCGGCGGCTGAATGTTGCTTTCGAGCGTTATTCTGGAGGAATGGATGCACAGCTTTTATCCAAGCAGAGAGGAGTTCGTGAGCCGAGCCCGAAACGGTAACCTCACGCCTGTCTACACAGAGATTCTTGCGGACATGGAGACGCCTGTCTCTGCGTTCCGCAAGATTCGGTCGGGGGACTATTCGTTTCTGCTCGAGAGCGTCGAAGGTGGTGAGAGACTCGCAAGGTTTTCTTTCCTCGGCAGCGGAGCCGAAATGGTTCTGCGGGGAAAGGGCAGAGAAGTGGTGACGGAGCGCGCCGGCGAGGTGGTTCGCGAAACTGTGCCTGAGGGTCAGGACGTTCTGGACGTACTAAAGCGGGAACTGAATCGTGTTCAGTACGTCTCTGATCCCCAGCTTCCAAGGTTCTGCGGCGGTGCGGTTGGTTTCCTGGGCTATGATCTCGTGAGGTTCTTCGAGAACATACCTGAGGACACGGTCGATGAC
>CAYSLA010000010.1:3067-25631 GCA_964431685.1 uncultured bacterium
GGGCTATGATCTCGTGAGGTTCTTCGAGAACATACCTGAGGACACGGTCGATGACCTGAACCTGCCGGATTGCCTGTTTGTCTTCACTGATACGTTGCTGATCTTTGACCACGTGAAGCACCGTATCAGAGTTGTCTGTAACGCGCGTGTCCAGGACGACCCCGAAAGTGCCTACGATTGCGCGAAGTCGAAGATCGAGGCGATGATTGGGAAGTTGCGCGCTCCGCTTGTCCTGAGTGAAGCCGCTAGTCCTGAGCGAAGCCAAATGGAAGGGGTTGCAGCGGCCTCAACCGTGTCGGCACAGGGTCGCCAGCAGGTGTCTTCGAACTTCACGCAGGAGGAGTTTGAGGCCTCAGTTGCGCGATGCAAGGAGTACATCGCGGCTGGAGATGTCATCCAGGTCGTTCTCTCTCAACGATTCAGCGCTCCAGCAGCATCCGACCAGTTCGATATCTACCGTGCCCTGAGAAGCCTTAATCCGTCCCCATACATGTACTTCCTGGAGTTCGGTGACATCCGGCTCATCGGATCATCCCCTGAGATACTGGTCACGCAGGAGCAAGGTTCTGTGACCTCGCGTCCGATTGCGGGAACACGTCCCAGGGGGGCGACTGCGGCCCTGGACATTGAGCTCGAACGCGAGTTGCTAGCGGATGAAAAAGAGCGGGCGGAGCACATTATGCTGGTCGATCTTGGCCGCAATGACCTTGGACGAGTCTGTCGATACGGCACCGTGGTTGTGGACGACATGATGAGTATCGAGCGGTATTCTCACGTGATGCACATCGTCTCTAATGTGCGAGGCAGGCTGCGTCTCGACGCCGACCAGTTTGACCTCCTGCGTGCGGCGTTTCCTGCCGGTACCGTATCCGGAGCTCCCAAGGTGAGAGCTATGGAGATAATAGAAGAGCTTGAGCCAACTCGTCGCGGTACATACGCCGGGGCTATCGGATACTTCAGCTACTCAGGCGACATGGACACCTGCATCACCATCCGGACGATTCTCACTAAGGACGGCGTCGCATATATACAGTCCGGGGCGGGGATAGTGGCTGACTCAGACCCGGCCAGCGAGTATCAGGAAACGGTAAACAAAGCAATGGCTATGGTCAACGCAATCCACGCGGCCGCGGAGGGGCTGGACTGATGATACTTATGATAGACAACTACGATAGTTTCACATACAACCTCGTGCAGTATCTGGGGGAGATGGGAGAAGAGCTTCGAGTCTACCGCAATGATCGGATCACGGTGGACGAGATTGAACAGATGTCTCCAGATCGGATTGTTGTCTCTCCAGGTCCCTGCACTCCGAATGAAGCAGGAATATCAGTGGAGGCGATCCGGCGATTTGCAGGCAGGATACCTATTCTGGGTGTGTGTTTGGGTCATCAGAGCGTCGGACAGGCTTTTGGTGCGGACATTGTGCGGGCAAAGAAGCTCATGCACGGCAAAACCTCGATGATACATCACGATGGCCACGGAGTCTTTGCTGGACTGCCCAATCCTTTTGAGGCCACACGGTACCATTCGCTGGTTATCAGGCGTGAGACGATTCCGGAGTGTCTGCAGATTACCGCGGAGGCCGATGATCGTGAGATTATGGGTGTAAGACACAGGGAATTTGATATTGAGGGGGTCCAGTTCCATCCGGAATCCATTCTGACAGTCGCAGGGAAGGAACTTCTGGCGAACTTCGTGGGAATGAGGGAAAACAAATGATACGGGAAGCCATAAACAAAGTCGTATTGGGCCGGAACCTTTCGAGGCCTGAAGCAGGCGAGGTAATGAGTGAGATAATGAACGGAGAGGCAACTCCCGCTCAGATAGCCTCTCTGGTCACCGCCCTCAGAATGAAAGGCGAGACCGTGGAGGAGATCATCGGACTCGTGCAGGTTATGCGCGAAAGAGCAGTGCGGGTTGTGCCTCAGGCCGACTGTCTGGTGGACACCTGCGGCACTGGCGGCGACGGTCTCCACACGTTCAATGTCTCAACTACCGCAATGTTCATTGTCGCGGGGGCAGGCGCCAAAGTCGCCAAGCACGGCAATCGAGCTGCATCCAGCTCCTGCGGGAGTGCCGATGTGCTGCAAGCGCTCGGAGTGACAATTGACCTTAGCGCCGAAGCGATCGCAAAGTGCATTGATGATGTTGGGGTAGGCTTCATGTTTGCTCCGAACATGCATCCGGCAATGAAGCATGCGGTCTGTCCGAGGCGCGAAATCGGGATTCGTACGGTGTTTAATCTGCTTGGTCCTATGAGCAATCCTGCTGGTGCTCGCAGGCAGGTCATCGGTGTGTTTTCAGCGGAAGTTACTGAGACTATGGCACAGGTCTTGCGCGAACTTGGAACTCAGAGAGCTATGGTGTTCCACGGCGAGCCTGGAATGGACGAGCTTTCAACTGTCGGACTGACCAAAGTCACAGAGTTAGATGGCGAGCAGATCAAGACCTATTGGCTTGATTCAACCGAGCTGGGCTTTCCCAGAGCCCGGCTGTGTGATCTGCAGGCGGTCGACAAGGATGTTGAATCTAACGCGGCGGCACTGATGTCGGTTCTTCACGGTGAGAAAGGGCCGATGACGGACATAGCGCTGCTGAACGCTGGGGCGGCGCTGCTTGTGGCTGGAGCCTCGGCCGATCTGGCGGAAGGAGTCTCCAGGGCGCGCGAAGCTGTCGATAGCGGCGCTGGTCTTGACGCCCTGGAGAGATTCAGGAATCTTACGCAGGAGCTCTCAGCAAATTGATACTCGATCGCATTCTCAGAGAAAAAGAACTTGAGGTAGCCGAGCTCAAGAGGCGCGTTCCTTTGTCTGAACTTCGGTTGCTGGTAGCCGAAGCAGCGCGCCAGCGTGATGGGTGCGACGGACCGTTGGACTTTGCCGGTGCGCTCAGAAGGGACGCGCGAGGTCTGCCGGCGGTAGTCGCCGAAGTGAAGAAGGGTTCCCCGTCGAAGGGGATTATTCGTGAGGACTTCGACCCGGTGGATATCTCACAGGCATATCAGCGCGGCGGCGCGGCGGCAGTCTCAGTGTTGACCGACGAGAAGTTCTTCATGGGTTCTCTGGACAACCTCAAACGTGTAAAGTCGGCCGTCAACTTGCCGGTTCTTCGCAAAGACTTCATAATAGACGAATATCAAATCTACGAAGCGAGGGCCGCCGGAGCAGATGCCGTGCTGCTGATAGTTGCGGCTCTGGAGAGGGCTCGCCTTGAGGATTTGTTCTGTGTCGCAGAGGGACTTTGTATTGCAGCGCTTGTCGAGGTGCACGACGAGTATGAGATGGGCATTGCCCTGTCCGCCGGAGCGCGTCTGGTCGGCATTAACAACCGCAATCTGCAGACATTTGATGTGAGTCTGGAAACCACGTATCGACTCGTAGGATCTGCGAGTGGAGTCAAGGTGGTGAGTGAGAGCGGAATTTCCAGCCGGGCTGACCTTCAGAGACTTGGTGATGCGGGTGTGGATGCGGTACTTGTGGGTGAAGCGCTCGTCCGCGGACGTGACGTTGAAGCGAAGTTGAGAGAACTGACCGAATGAAACGGACAATAATCAAGATATGCGGTATCACCTGTGTTGAGGACGCAATCGCCTGCGCCTTGCTCGGCGCCGACATCATCGGACTTGTTTTTGCAGAGAGTCCGCGTCAAGTTGACGTTTCGACAGCCAGACACATAGAGCGCGTAATAGGCGGTGACCTGAAGCGGGTAGGGGTGTTTACGGAAGAGTCGGAAGACGTTGTGCGAGCTATGCACGAGTGCTCCCTGGACTATGTTCAACTTCACGGTGGACAGAGCGAGGAGTTCGCCCAGCGAATTGGACCGGAGCGAGTGATCAGGGCACTGCGAGTGCGCGATGAAGACTCACTTGCTCAGATGCGCGAGCGCACCAACGCCAGGTACTTTCTTTTGGACACATTCAAAGACGGGGTCGCTGGTGGAACTGGTGACATTTTTGACTGGAGTTTGGCACAGGCCGCTTCGGGTATCGGAAAACCGTTCTTTCTTGCGGGCGGGCTAAACCCCGCCAATGTCTCCGAGGCTGTCCTGCGCGTCAGGCCCTACGCAGTTGATGTATCCAGCGGAGTTGAACTGTCGCCGGGCGTGAAGGATCACGAGAAGATTAAGGAGTTTATAGCTAATGTCAGAGCAGCAGACAACGCTTCCTGATGTGCGTGGGCATTATGGCAAGTTTGGCGGGCGGTACGTCCCCGAAATTCTGATCCCCGCACTTGACGAACTCGCCGAAGCGTATACCAGGTACAAGGACGATCCCGAGTTCCGCGGTGAGCTTGAGTCCTACTTGAGGGACTACGTCGGGCGGCCGACGCCGTTGTATTGTGCGGAGAGGCTGGGGCTGGAACTTGGCGGGGCGAGGATATACCTCAAGCGGGAAGATCTATGCCATACGGGTGCGCACAAGCTCAATAACGTTATGGGTCAGATATTGCTTGCCCGCAGAATGAACAAGCCGCGGATCATTGCGGAGACAGGCGCCGGACAACACGGTGTGGCGACCGCAACAGCCTGCGCACTGTTCGGCCTTGAGTGTCACGTATATATGGGTGTCGAGGACATGGAGAGGCAGGCGCTCAATGTGTTCAGAATGCGGCTGTTGGGTGCCGAGGTAGTTCCGGTGACGAGCGGCACGCAGACTCTCAAGGACGCTACAAGTGAGGCCATCCGGGACTGGGTGACCAACGTGCGAACCACTCACTACATCATAGGTTCAGTTGTGGGGCCGCACCCGTATCCGATGATGGTCAGAGACTTTCAGTCCGTAATAGGCCGCGAGACGCGCTCTCAGATGCTTGAGAAGGAGGGTAGACTGCCGGATGCCGTGCTCGCCTGCGTGGGCGGCGGAAGCAACGCGATGGGCATATTCTATCCTTTTGTGAGAGACCGCGATGTAAGGCTTATAGGAGTTGAGGCTGCGGGCGAGGGAGTGGACACGCAGAGGCATTGCGCGACCCTTGGTCTGGGTGAACCTGGAGTTCTCCACGGTTCGATGAGCTACCTGCTTCAGGACGACGACGGGCAAGTGCAGCTTACCCATTCGATATCGGCGGGTCTGGACTATCCGGGGGTGGGGCCCGAGCATAGTTTCATGAAAGACACTGGCAGAGCGACTTATGTCAGCATCACCGATTCGGAGGCACTGGAGGGTTTCAAGCTGCTGTCTCAGACCGAGGGCATTATCCCGGCGCTCGAGTCTGCTCACGCTGTCGCCTATTCCAGAACACTGGCGCCCAGAATGTCACAAGAAGAAATACTGGTCATCTGCGTGTCCGGCAGGGGGGACAAAGACGTGCAGCAGGTGATGAAAGTCCTGGAGGAGATGCTTTGAACCGAATAGATGCGAAATTCGCCCAACTTAAAGAGGCTGGCGATAAGGCTTTGGTGTGCTTTCTTACCGCGGGCGACCCGAGTCTCAATGACACTGTAAATCTGGTTCTGGAGTTGGCTCAGAACGGGGCGGACATAGTGGAACTCGGTGTTCCGTTCTCGGACCCGCTTGCGGACGGGCCGAGTATACAGGCTGCCAGTTTCAGGGCTCTTGAGCGTGGGGCAACTGTCCAGAAAGTGCTTCAGACGGTCGCGTTGCTTCGTGAGAAGACCGATATCCCGATTGTCCTTATGACCTACTTCAACCCTGTCAATCACTACGGGGCGGAGAGATTCGCCCGAGAGGCGGCGAATTGCGGTGCAGATGGCGTGATTCTCACCGACCTGCCCTTTGAAGAGGACGACGAGTGGAAGAAAGCCGCGGACAGCAGCGGCTTGGCCACGATTTCTCTGTTGGCGCCCACCAGCACGCAGGAAAGAATGGCGATGGGGGCGAAACATGCAAGTGGATTCATATATTGCGTATCGCGCACCGGCGTTACGGGAGCGCGCACCGATGGACCTGATGAGCTTGCAGACCTCATTGGCCGAATAAGGACGCACACGAGCCTGCCGGTTGTGGTTGGGTTTGGGATATCCAGTCCGGAGCACGTGCGTCAGGTGACGAAATATGCGGACGGCGCGGTTATCGGAAGCGCGATCGTGAACATTATCGCCGAGTCCGGCAGTCCCGATCAGGCGGTCAGGAACGCCGGGGAGTTTGTCCGCACCCTCAAGTCAGCGTGCGCATAAGACTGTGAGCATCAGATGTATTCTAAAGAACAATTCGCGAAGATGATGGACTCGACCCTGCTCAAGCCCACGGCCGCCAGGGATGACATCATACGATGTTGTGAGGAGGCAGTGAGCAGGCATCTGGCCACAGTTGTGGTGTTTCCGTTCTGGCTGCCTGTGGCATGCGAAGTATTAGAGGACTCAGACGTCAAACCTGCCACTGTTGTCTCTTTTCCGTTTGGGGCTACCAGCCGTTCAGTGAAAGTTTACGAGGCGAAGGCCGCGATTGCCGCCGGAGCTAAAGAGCTGGATGTGGTGATCAACGTGCCTGCCTTGAAGTCCGGCGAGATAGAGATGGTGGAGAGGGAAGTGGCTGGAGTTGTCGAGGTGACACACGGCGCCGCGGACTCCGGGCGCATCACCCTGAAGTTCATCATCGAGTGTTACTACCTCAGCGATGATGAGAAGCGCATCGCGTGCGAGATCATCCGTGATGCAGGCGGAGACTTCATAAAGACATCTACGGGTACTGCGCCCGGTGGGGCTACATCCGAAGACATACGCATTATTCGAGGGGTAGTCGGCGCCGATGTGGGCGTGAAGGCGGCAGGCGGCATTCGCACCACGGCTCAGGCTATGTCAATGCTGGATGCCGGGGCGAGCAGGATCGGCACAAGCGCAGCGGCGGACATAGTTGACGGCTACAATCCGGATGACTACGTTGAGAGCGCCGGACGGCGCAAATGAGGACGTATGTCGCCGGCGGCATCGTTCTTTCCCGTATGGATCTTGGAGAGAAAGACCGGATACTCAGGATACTTACGAAGGAATATGGCAAGCTTTCCGCTGTCGCAAAAGGCTGTCGCAAGCCGGGAAGCAGACTTGCGGGAGCGAGCGAACCGTTCACATACTCGCTGATTCAGCTCAATCAGGGGCGTGATCTGGACGTTCTGAGTCAGGCTGACATTCGCGAGTCGTTCCCGAATGTGCGTTGTGACATCGACGGATTAGCCCACGCCATATACATGCTGGAGCTTGTGGATTGCTTTGTTGACGAGCGTCAACCCAATCCGGACATCTTCGACACGCTGCTCAGCTCGCTCTACGTTCTGGAAGGCCGCACTGATCCCGAGATTACCGTAAGACATTTTGAGCTTACCCTATTGGATATATTGGGCTACACTCCGCGGTTTGTCGAGTGTGCGCGCTGCGAGAGTCGCTCGTTTGGGGAGAATGTTGCTTACAGTCCGTCTCTCGGCGGGCTGGTTTGTCCGGAGTGTGGAGTGCCCCCAAACGATGCGATATGGATTCCACACGCTTTGAGCTCCTACATCGAGGCGCTGCGGCGAACACAGCCAAACATGCTCAGAGACCTCGGTTTCCCCAAGGGCGCCCGCCGGGATCTGGCTGTTGTGCTCAAATGGCACATGCGCTATCGTCTCGAGCGCAGACTCAAGAGCAGCGAGTTCCTTGAGCAGTTGACCTCCCAACACTGAGCTCTCGCTCCCCCCGGCCTGTGCGACTCTGCGCCTTTGCCCACTACCTCGCGGCTACCCATCTAATGGGGTGGCCTCCCAAATCCACATTCCAGCAGCATACTGGCCTTGACAAACATATGTTCGATGAATATAATCGTAATATGGAGTTGAATGTGCTGGTCAATTCAAATCACAACCCCGTCGCGTTCGACTGGAAGGGAGTCCGGCGGCGAGTGAGTGAGGTTGAGGAGTGCTGGCGGCTTACCGGCAAATGGTGGGACGGTGAGAGCGAGCGCACATTTTTCCGCGTCCGCACCGACAAGAGTGGCGTGTATGAACTATGTTTCAACCACACAAGTGCTGTGTGGAGCATGAATCGGGTGCTGGACTAGCAGGGCAGAAGGAGAATGGATAATTGACAATTGATAATGGATAATGTGGGACTATACTTCGGGACAGGCGTCCCGAAGCACGTTTGTAGCCCAGGCAGCTTCGGGACGAAAACAGTCCCGAAGCATAGTCTCCTTCCCTTCATTGTCCACTGTCCATTGTCCATTATCAACTGAATCATGTCCTTTACTCATCTACATGTACATTCCAATTTCAGCTTCCTCGATGGTGGAAGCAGCGTAAAATCGCTTCTCGACAGGGCGAAAGAGACAGGCTGCGACTCGCTCGCCCTTACCGACCACAACGGCTTGTACGGGGCGGTGCGTTTCTGCGACTACGCACAGAAGATTGGCATCAAGCCGATTGTGGGTGTGGAGATGGACGTTGAGCAGGAGGCTCCATCTCTCCCACACAATCACCTGATATTGCTCGCGAAGAACCTGGAGGGCTATTCGAACCTCTGCAGGATCATTACTCGCGCTCATCTCTCGCACGAAAAGGGCGACGCGGCTGCGTGTCTGGAGGTTATTGCGCAGTATCACAAGGATATATTCTGTCTTTCCGGCTGTGAGAAGGGGTTCATACGTTCACGTATTGCTGAGGGTGATATCGAAGGTGCACGCGGCTACGCTATGAGACTCGTGGACATCTTCGGTCGCGACAACTTTCTCATTGAGCTTCAGAACCACATGCTTCCCGGTGACGGGCTGGTGAATGCCCGATTGAGCGATCTGGCTGACGATCTTGGGCTGCGCTGTGTCGCGACAAACAATGTCCATCATGCAATAAAGGACGATTTCAGAGTTCAGGATGTGCTGGTATGTGTCAGAACGCTTACTACACTCGATGAGGGTAGCCCTGAGCGGAAGCGCAATGCTGAATACTATATGAAGACGCCGAAGGCAATGGCGAATCTGTTTCGGCGTTACTCGAAGGCGGTTGCTGCGACGGACTGGGTTGCCCGGCAATGTAATCTCGACCTTCGGTTGGGCACATTTCGGTTTCCGGAGTTCACTGTGCCGGACAGTCCCCCGATGGGGCGCGATTTCAAATCGCGCCCCATCGGGGACAGTCATTGTGGTGCGGGCATCCTGCCTGCACAGGATGGCGAGACCGCCTACAGCTATCTCTGCAAGCTGTGTTTCGATGCTTTGGAGCGCTTGTACAAACCCATCACTCCTCAGGTGCTCGAACGGCTTCAGCATGAACTGGCGATCATATATGAGCTTGGTTTTCCGGAGTATTTCCTTGCGGTGTGGGATATCGTAAGGTTCGCGAAGTCGCGGGGGATCAGATGCTCGGGCAGGGGTTCGGCGGCAGATTCACTGGTGGTGTATTGCCTGGGAATTACCATAGTGGATCCGATAGAGCATAACCTGCTGTTCGAGCGGTTTATGAACCCGGAGCGAAAGGGTATGCCGGACATTGATATCGACTTCGACGCTGCCCGCCGTGAAGAGGTCATCAACTACATATACGAGCGCTTCGGCGAGGACAAGGTGGCGACGGTGTGTACCGTCAGCACGCTGCGGGCAAGGTCTTCCATACGCGACATCGGCAAGGCGATGGATTTCGCGCCGGAAGACATAGACGCGCTGGCCTCGGCTCTGCCCCACGTCGGTTCCAAGCGCATACGAGAGGCAATGGAGAAGCTGCCGGAACTTCGTGATAGCCGCCTTCCTGTTCAGAAGATGCAGACTCTGATTGATATGTGCGAGAAGGTGGATGATTATCCCAGGCACCTCAGCGTTCATCTCTGTGGTCTGATCGTCAGCAGAGAGCCACTCACTGACCTAGTGCCATTGGAATGGGCGACAAAGGGAGTGATTGTGGGCCAGTTCGACAAAGATGACATTGAGACTCTGGGTCTTGTGAAGATGGACATTCTGGGCCTGCGCAATCTTTCTGCGATAGAGGATGCCCTCAAGCTCATCCCGCAAATCCCCCTCTCCTCTGAGGGGAGGGCCGGGGAGGGGTCTTCCGCTACGACACTATGCTTCGGAACTGGTTTTCGTCCCGAAGCGCGTCAGGGGAACGGCACCCTCGACATCGACAACATACCATTCGACGATCCCTATGTATATGAACTCCTCAGGAGTACCGACACGATTGGCCTCTTCCAGGTTGAGTCTCCCGGTATGCGCGGACTTCTCGGCAGACTCCAGCCGGCGAACTTCGGCGATATTATTGCTCAGATATCCCTGTTTCGGCCCGGTCCGATGCAGGCGGATATGATCACCCCGTTTATAGCACGCAGGCACGGTGAGGAACCGGTTACATACCTGCATCCAAGCCTGAAACCTGTATTGGAGGAGACCTATGGTGTCATACTCTATCAGGAGCAGGTTATTTCGGTTTCGCACGCTCTGGCCGGGTTTACTTATGGACAGGCGGACTCTCTTCGCCGTGCGATGACAACTGACCGGAGTCAGGCGCAGATGGAGGGAATAAAGGACTCATTCATATCCGGTGCCATGGCGAATCGTGTGGACACAAAGATTGCGGAGGAAGTGTTCTCGCGCCTCAGGGCGTTTGCGGCCTATGGGTTCTGCAAAGCTCACGCGGCTTCGTTTGCCAGAATTGCCTACCAGACCGCATATCTGAAGGTCTACTATCCTGCGGAGTTTCTTTGTGGAATACTGCGGAACGAGCCCATGGGTTTCTATCCTCCGAACGTCATAATCGAGGATGCGCGACGCCACGGGATCGGAATACTGGGTGTAGACGTCAACCGCAGCGATGCGAAGTTTACGGTCGAGTATCCGTCCGACCTGTCGGACCTGTCAGACCGGTCTGACTCGTCTGAGGGGCCAAGTATCCGCATCGGACTATCGCAGGTCAAGAACATCAGCGAAGCCGAGATGGAGTCTATCATCACGGCGCGGGAGGATGGTGAGTTCTCGTCTTTCTCGGACTTCCGGCGGCGAACCAGGCTCGATAGACCGACCGTGGAGAACCTGATCAACTGCGGTGCTTTCGACTCGTTCGGTGTTTCCAGCAGGAAGCTGCTTTGGCTGCTGGACAACGCACCGAAGAAGCCTGCTCGTGAGCGCCCGCATGGGAGTGCCGGTGTCCTCACCGGCATGGTAGGCCCGACACTCTTGTCGGGCGTCGGTATCTACTGCAGCGATGAAGAGGCTGAGCTGGCCGCACTGCCGGATGTGCCCGACATAAGCCCGCATGAGCGCGTGAGGATGGAATATGACATCCTCGGAATGTCCGCACTGTGCCACCCGATGGTGTTCTACCGGGATAAGCTCGCAAGAGCCGGAGTTATGCGCACTAACGAGTTTGATGATCTGCCCAACAATACGATTGTTACGCTGGCGGGTGTTGTGGTAGTGTGCATGAGACCCCCGACCAGAAGCGGAAACATTGTCGTGTTTATCACTCTTGAGGACGAAGCCGGAGTGGCAGACTGCGTGGTGTTTCCAAAGGTCTATGAGCGGTATGGAACGGTCATCTATGGCAATCCGGCGCTGATAGTCGAAGGCAAGCTCCAGAAGATGGGCGACACCGGCAAATCCATCGTGGTGCAGAAAGTGAAACCTCTCACAGCAAACTTCCGATCAGACGACTCCGGAAATCCGGGTGCATTCAAGGAGCGCCGAAGAATTGCAGGGACGCGAAGCTTCGTTAGGAGTGTGGGGGTGTGAATGTTACGATCAGCAGCAACAACTCGATCCCGCGGATCAGACTGCTTCCGATTAGTTGGTGTTATCTGCGGCTGGGGTTGCACATTCATCGGTGTAACGATCGCAGTATGGGCCGACGTCATGAGACTGCCCAGGAGGAAATGACCACCGGTCGGCCGCCACGAACAACCGGGCAGGCACGCCATTTCCTACACCGTTGTGCCGTTGATAGGTATGAACTCGACGTGAGGCAGACCGCGGAAGTGAGCGTCACTGGTTATTAGAGTCGCACCCGCGAGAAGGGCGGTTGTATAGATGATGGCGTCGGCCATCGAGAGCCTTTGTGCTATGCTGACTCTTGCACCAGCAGAGGCAATGGATTGGTCCAGAGACACAATCTGGGTCTTTGCCAACTGCGCCACGGCCATGGCTGCAGCACGTCGCCCAACTTGCTGCTCGACCTTCTTACTCACCTCGTAGATGACTATTGAAGGGCAGACTATGTCATTGAGCTGGAGTATGTGTTCTCTGTAGTTCTTGGCTGGATAACCGCCCATAAAGTAGGCAATCCATCCCACCGAATCGATGACTTTGACGGACACTACAATCGCCCCTACCTATCCGACTCGTCTCGAATGCTGTCGAGCGTGAGTTCAGGGAATATCCCTTCCATTCCCGAGATGTCTTGATCCGGAACGACCTCTATCACATTGCCAACCGGGATCACCGATACGGTTTGGCCCTTGTAGATACCCAGCGCGTCCCTCACTTCACGCGGGATGACAATCTGATACTTGCTGGAGACCTTCACCTGCGCCATCTGATACCTCCGTTGAACGAAACGCTGATCGATACTGCATTATCCCACGAGTTGTCGTGCCTGTCAACTTTTCTGGCAAGCAACCGTGCAGAACTGACATCACTGAAAAGACTGAAGGATACTCAAAGCTGACTTCTACCTGTGTGGCAGATGAACGCGTGATTGGTCGGCCAAGCGTGCTTGATGTGTGCATTGATGAACTCAGATCCATTGTCGTAATCTATCCCACGGACGGCGAATGGAATGGAAGACTCTGCGGCGTCGATCGCATCAACCCGGAATCGCTCCCTCGAGCCCGAGAATGCGGTACAGACGGTCCACCCGGTCGCGACATCGGTCATCGTGAGGGTGTTAATGTATCCGCCGCTTGTGTTGTAGCCGCAATTGGCCAGTAGTTGGCACATCAAGCCCACGGTGCGATCTCTCGTGATGCAACGCGGCGGATTGACAGGAGAGGTTTCTATTATGTATACTAAATGCCGTGTGCCGGAACCACATGTCCTGTCGTTGGTTCCGGAAAGCGTTTTATGAGGTGATGGGGCCATACTCAAAGACTTCAAGATAAATGAGCGCATCCGTGCTCGAGAAGTCCGGCTTGTTGACGAGAACGGTGGTCAGGTCGGTGTTGTGCCGGTCAGAGAAGCGCTGGACTACGCAAGAAGCCGTGGACTGGATCTTATCGAAGTAGCTGGAAATGCCGATCCGCCTGTCTGCCGCGTGATGGACTATGGAAAGTACCGTTACGAACAAGGCAAGCGCGAAAGGGATTCGCAGAAGAAACAACGGATGACCGAACTGAAGGGCATCCGTATGAGGCCGGGGACGGACGAACACGACTTCCAGTTCAAGGTCAAGAACGCGCAGAAGTTTCTCGAACAGGGTCACAAAGTCAAAGTGACTGTCATCTTCCGGAGCCGAGAGTTCACTCATCCGGAGTTAGCGAGGGCTTCACTGGAGCGAATGGCGGAGATAGTCAAGGAAGCCGGGATTGGCAAGGTCGAAAGAGCGCCTCTTATGGAGGGCAGAACGATGACCCTGCTTCTCGCCCCCGCGGAGTCTGAGAAGAAATAGTAAGAACGAGGTATTTAGCGTGCCCAAGATTAAGACCAGAAAGACCGCCGCAAAGCGGTTTGAGGTTACAGGTACCGGCAAGATTCGGCATGGCGCCACCGGTATGAACCATCTGAAGATGAGAAAGACCGCAAGCGCAAAGCGCAGGCTGAGCATCAAGTCCGGCGTTACATCCGGACAGACAAGAGTCATCAAGAGGCAGATTCCGGGGATATAGGCCGGAATCGGGCCATATTGTCCGGTGCACAGTGTTGGGGCTGGATAGTTGTCCAGCCCTGTGCGTTGACCGGATGCTGTCTTAGACCGCAGACTATACAAAGAGGGAGATATCAATATGCCACGCGTTAAACGCGGGACAATGACCCATAAGCGTCACGTAAAGGTACTGAAGCTGGCCAAGGGCTACTGGGGCGGCAAGAGCCGGCTCTTCAAGACTGCCAAAGAGCAAGTCGCGAAGTCCGGCAACTACGCATTCCGCGACCGCAGAGCCAAGAAGCGGGAGTTCAGGCGCCTTTGGATTGCCCGAATCAATGCCGCGTGCCGTGACCACGATATGCAGTACAGCCGCTTTATCGAGGGTCTGACGAAGGCCGGTATACTACTCGACAGAAAAGTGCTGTCAGATATGGCTATCAACGATGCGCAGGGCTTCGCGGACCTGATTGAGAGAGTCAAGACCCCCGCGTAAGCCGGTGGGCTCCACAGGTGCCGTACGACTTGGAGGGCGATGCTCTCCGAAGATCAGAATCAGGAAATCGTCCAGCGTCCAGTTCTCAGAGCACACCGGATACGCCGGTTGGCGCGTGTTTTGATGATTGGGCGCTGGACTTGCATGGGACACAAGTAGAATGAGTGAACTCGATACCTTGAGGAACTTGCGCTCGGAGGCTCTTGCGAAGATCTCAGCGGCCGGTTCCAGCGCTGTTCTGGAATCCATTGACACAGAGTATCTCGGACGCAAGGGCGAAGTGACCGGTCTCTTGCGGAAGATTGGATCTCTGCCGCCTGATGAGCGCAAGGACTTCGGACAGGCAGTCAACGTTCTTAAGGAGGAGCTGGCTGCGGCAATTGCTGTCAGGCTGGGTCAACTTTCGTCGACCGAATTGGATGCCAAGCTGGCCGGTGAGGCTGTGGACGTTACGATGCCGGGCAGGTTGTTCCGAACCGGGCACACACACGTTCTGGTCGAGACGATGAGGCGCATAAAGGACATCTTCATTGGGCTTGGCTATGAGATGGTCGATAGTCCCGATATCGAGTCATACAAGTACAACTTTGAGGCGTTGAACTATCCGGAAGAGCACCCGGCTATGGACGAACAGATGTCGTTCTACATCAACGACCACCGTTTGTTGCGCACCCAGACGACAGCCTTTCAGCATCGCGTTATGGAAGTCCGGAAGCCCCCCTTGCGGATGTGCACAATAGGCCGCTGCTATCGATACGAGAATGTCGACGCCACGCACGGTCACACCTTTCACCAAGTTGACTGCTTTACTGTTGACCACGGCATTACGATGGCTGACCTCAAAGGGACCTTGCAGCAGTTTGCGACGCAGATGTTCGGCAAGGCTGTCGGTGTCAGATTCAGGCCGGACTTCTTTCCGTTTGTCGAGCCTGGCGCCGAGATTGCCATCACGTGCGTGCTCTGCGACGGGGGCGGCTGCGGGGTGTGCAAGCAGACGGGATGGCTAGAGCTTGGCGGGGCAGGGATGATTCACCCCAACGTGCTCAAGGGGGTTGGAATCGACCCGGAAGAGTATTCTGGTTTCGCGTTTGGCATGGGCATTGAGCGGATGCCAATGCTGGTGCACAGCATCAGCGACCTGAGAGTCTTCATGGAGAATGACGTCAGATTCCTGAGGCAACTGTAGAAACATGAAACTATCGACCAACTGGCTCAGAGAGCACGTAGACATAAATGTATCCCTTGATCAGATCGCTGATCGGCTGACAATGGCGGGCCTGGAAGTTGAGGAGTCCAAGTCCGTTAGCGGAGCGCAGTTTGCTGCGGCGGGCGGAGAGGGCTTGTCGGGCGATGTAGTCTTTGACGTCAAAGTAACGCCAAACAGGGGAGACTGGCTCTCGGTTATTGGTGTTGCGCGAGAGGCGGCGCCCCTGGTGGATTCGAAGATGCGTTTGCCTCAAGTGGATATGGACGGGTTCAGAGCGCGCCAGGGCAAGCCGGTGCCGATTTCGATTCAAGACCCGGACCTCTGTCGACGGTATGTGGGTATTGTCATCCGAAACGTCAAGATAGGCGAGTCTCCGGGGTGGATGAAAGACAGACTCATTGCCGCCGGGATGCGGCCGATCAACAACGCTGTTGACATCACGAACTACGTCATGCTCGAACTCGGCCAGCCTCTGCACGCCTTTGACCTGAGTCTGCTCCACGGCCCTGAAATAGTCGTGCGGCGAGCGAGGCCAGGCGAGACGATTACTTCTATCGACGGCGAGATACGCGCCCTTGCGGACGATATGCTGGTCATCGCCGACCGGGATCGACCTGTGGCCATCGCCGGCGTTATGGGTGGGGCGGAGTCCGAGATCAACGATTCTACCACCGACATTCTTCTGGAATCTGCCAATTTTGACCCCGTGTCCGTTCGACGTACATCCAAGCGGCTCGGTATGACCACGGAATCCAGCTATCGTTTTGAGCGCGGTGTGGACCCGTCCATCTCTGATTTTGCTGCGGTTCGGGCTATTGAGCTTCTATCAGAACTGGCAGGCGGTGTGGTCGACGGGGGCATCAACGACGTCTATCCCGAGGTGATAAAGCCGCTGACGATCAGTCTGAGGCCCCAGCGTGCGAATGATATTCTGGGTCTGGATATCGCTCCCGAATCTATTCTGACGTTGCTCAATGGACTGGGGCTGGCCAGCCGGGTTGTGGACGGCACCGTCGAGACAGCGGTTCCCACGTTCAGACCGGACATAACAACAGAGATCGATCTGATCGAGGAAGTTGGTCGGGCCTATGGCTATGACAAGATGCCGATGACGTTGCCGGCGAAGTCGATGCAGGGCCGTGACAACATTCTGGGTAGATTCAAGGACAAACTAGCCAGGGTTCTTATTTCCTGCGGGATGCAGGAAGCTATGACCAACTCGATGATTGAGGGAGCGCTGGTAGAGTCCTTTGGCGGGATGGATGGAGCGGTAGTGATTCGCAATCCACTGAGCGAGGAGCTCAACGCTATGCGGACGATGTTGGTGCCAAATCTGCTGGAGGTGCTGGCGCGTAACCAAGCCTACGGGATGCAGAACGTATCGGTCTTTGAGATAGGCAATGTGTATTTCACCGATTCCGCGGGAGAGCCGGACGAACGTCTTTCAGTCGCTGGGGCGATGGCCGGCAGCATCTGGGGAGAGTCGTGGAACCTGCCCGCGGAGTCATTCGCGGCGGATTTCTTCACGTGCAAGGGGGTTGTCGAGACCCTGCTCGAACGTATCGGAATCGTCGGCGCTACGTTCGAAAAGGCTCAAAGGCAATTCATGCATCCTACCCGGACCGCTGAAGTCTTTGTTGACGGCCGGCCAATAGGCATTCTGGGCGAAGTTTTGCCGCAATCCGCTGAAGGGGTGGGGGTTAAGGGCAGGTCTTACGTGTTTGAGTTGTCTGCTGACGCTCTGATGCTCAGTGTGCCCGAGCGCGTGGTGGTGATGAATCTGCCGCGCTTCCCAGCTTTGTCGCGTCACATGGCTATGGTTGTCTCAGATGACATACCGTGTGCGGCACTGCTGGAGACCGTGCGTGGCGCTGGCGCGGGGATACTGGAGCGCGTCGGTGTGCTTGACGAATTCCGCAGCGACAAGATCGGCGAGGGAAGCCGCAGCATTGCGATATCAATGGTCTTTCGCTCCTCCGAGCGAACTCTCACGGACGAGGAAGCCAACGACGCAATGACGAGCATTCGGGAGGCTCTTATCAAAGATCACGGCGTGTCGTTCCGCTAGAGAATCAGCATGCGTGGCCCAGAGGCCGCTTTGTCGAAGCAATCGTGTGACGTGTGGCAGTGTGTGCCGGAACAGGAGGCTCGAGAGATGAGGATTGTTGTTATTGGTGGGACTGGACACATCGGCAATTTCCTGACCGAGATGCTGGTAAGCGACGGGTACGATGTCACGGTGCTATCGTCCGGACGTTCGCGAATCGCTGATGAGTCGATTGCGGCGAGAGTCGACTTGGTGAAGATGGGCTACTCAGAAAGCCTTGCTGATGGTTCCTTTGCTGCAATGCTAAGGGACAAGAGAGCGGACGCGGTCGTGGACATCTTGCAGTCGGATATCCACTCAGTGTATGCCCAATGCCGCGAAGCAGGTGTCCGGCAACTTGTGGTGTGTGGGTCGATCTGGATGTTCGGCCGGCCTAAGGTTGTGCCGACTCCGCCTGAGCCACAGACTGAGTGCCCGTTCGACGGGTACAAGACGCGCTACGCGCAGATGCGAGAGGTTATTGCGCAGTCAGTGGTTGACGGGTTCTGTGCAAACGCTGTGATGCCGCCGAATATCTGTGGGCCTGGGAAGATTCCGCTGGATGGGATGGGCGGAAGGTCGCTGGATGTGCACTGCGCGCACCAGCGTGGAGAGAGGGTCGTCCTGCCGGCTCCGGGTAACAATCTTGTCGGGCCGTGCGACGCCCAGGATGTTGCTCAGGGTTTCTACCTGTCGATCAAGAATCCGGAAGCCGCCGCGGGTGAAATATTCAATGTTGGTAGCGCTTACGCTCTGACTGCTGACGAGTTCATCAACACTTTGGCAGGGATCTATGGAAAGCCCATACCCGTGAAACTTGTGAGTCCCGAAGCGTATGCCACTGACGTGTCGCCGGACATGGGAGCCAACTTCCATTTCCTGGAACACATGTGCCCTGACATATCCAAAACTCGGACAAAGCTCGGATTTGAGCCGCGTTACACCCCGGAACAAACGATGGAACGGGCCATACAGTGGATGTTCGATCATGGACTGATGACGCGTTAGCTGCAACATAATCTCAGTTCGTGTGTGCTCAATTGAAGGAGTATGCAGCGGTGGTGTGTAACTGAACATGCTAGACTGCGAAGTCACGACCGGTTTTGTGTTGGTTTGGCGTGCAGCGACGAGCAGGGAAGTGTGACGGTGCGAGGTAGAAACAAACCACGATACAGTCTGCTGATCTGGTGTTCAGTTCCGGCTGTGTTTCTTTGCGCGGCGGCTTTTGCTGATCTGCCGTCGGTCTCTAACGTCTTGCCTCCGATAGTGGTCTTCTCCGCGTTTGCTGTGCTTACTGAGCTGCTCGGCGTGGAAGTCGTGCGTGCTAATAGGTTGCGTGTGGCCCCTACTGCCCCCGTTCTCTGGGCCTCTGCCATTACGGTAGGTCCGCTTTACTCCCTCCCCGTGTGCATCGTCGGCGTACTTGCGTCCAGGCTCATCGAACGCTTCTGTCAGACCCTGCGCGAAGACGGTCCCGCGGATGTGCAGCACCGTGGGCGTCATGCCTCCGGTCGAGTCCGCAACTTCTGCTGCGAGCTGTGCTCGCGCTTTGCCGCCAACTGGCCCGAATCCGGCACTGTACGACAGGTGATTGGCGGGTCCGTACCGCATTTTCTGGCGATGGTGACTGGGCTGATGAGCGGCTGCATTGTCTATTCCCTGGTTGGTGGCACATACCTTGCCGAGGCTGGGGCTGCTTCGCGGGGGATACTCTCATTCATACCGGCTTTCGCTGGACTGGCGGCCACATATACGCTCTTTGAGCAGGCAGTCTTGTTGCTGGCTACCGCCTGTGAGAACTCCAGAGAGCCAAGAGGACAGGGGAGCCGTTTGATGAAGCTTCGTGTGCACATAGTCGAGAACACAGTTCCGATAATTCGCACACAAGCCCTTTTGGTCTTTGTATCTTTGCCTGTAGCGTATCTCTACAAACACATTGGAATTGTCGGGGTGGCGCTTGCCGTCCTGCCCGTCGTGGCTCTCAGCGACTTCTACAGGGTCTGGGTCGAGGAAAAGGCGACCTATGTAGAGACCATCACCAGTCTTGCTACTTATATGCAGCACTACCATCCCTACACGCTCGGGCATCTGCGCAGAGTGGCCAGGGTATCTGAGATGCTTGCGCAGGAAATGAAACTGCCTTTGAAGAGTGTCCGGAATATTCCCATAGCCGCATTCTTGCACGACATAGGCAAGATAGCTGTCAGCGAAGAGATTCTGGACAAGCCCGGGACGCTCACCGAACAGGAGTGGGCCGTGATACGCGAGCACCCGATAAAGGGTGCCGAGATCATAAAGCATCTTGATTTTCTGGGGGACACGGTGATGTGGATAAAGTATCATCACAAATGGTACAATGGTGCCGGATACCCTGGGAACGGACTGAGCGGGAATAGCGTGCCAATCGAGTCTGCGGTGATTGCGGTTGTGGACGCATACGACGCAATGACCGACGACCGTGACCTCGCGATGAACTGGCGATGTGACATCTGTGGTCACGAAATGGTTGGCGGAGAGTCGCGTCCGGATCTATGCCCTTCGTGTGCCGGACCGCGAAAGAGGTTCTACCGCGAACCGCGGTCGGTCAATGAGGCTGTAGAGGAGCTCAGGCGAGGAGCGGGTTCTCAGTTTCATCCTGCTGTGGTCAGCACTTTCTTGTCTCTTCTGGAGAGGGGTTTGCTAGGAGCAAATGAGCGTACCGTTGCCTGACAGCGAGATACTGGGAGTTGCGGCGTTTGCAGTAGCGATATCTGTTCTGAGCATATATGTCAGCAGGCGGTATCTGCCCAGCCGGATCAACCGTGCCTACTCCAGGTCAATAGCCGCATTGGCGGCGCTGGTTGAGACTAGGGATTCCACTCAGGTCGGCCAGTCAAGGCGGTCGGCGGCGCTGAGCGTGGCGATGGCGGTGCAGTTGGGGCTGAGAGGGAGAGACCTGGAGAGGGTGGAGTATGCGGCTTTGCTTATGGAAGTGGGCAAGGCTAAAGTCCCGCAGAGAATCCTTCGCAAGAGCAACCCTCTCACGCCGAACGAATGGCTTGCGCTTGAGCGGCACTGCGAACTTGGGGCGGAGATGGTCGCCGCGGTGCCATTCCTTTCCGATGTAGCGCATATCATACTCCACCATCACGAGCACTGGGACGGAACTGGTTATCCTGCTGAACTCAAAGGCGAAGAGATTCCGCTGCTCAGCAGAATACTGCACGTCGCGGGCGATTACGAAGCTATGGTCTCGGAAAGAGCTTACAGGCGCGATGTGCTTGCCGCGGAGCAGGCGGCCGAGGAGATACGGCTGGGGGCAGGACGCGAGTACGACCCCAGGGTGGTCGCGGCGTTCGTCGAGGTGAAGGAGGCGTATTATGCCGAGGATGAAGAAGGCGACGCCGAAATCTCCATCGGGGTCGCCTGAGTTCGCATATCTTCCCCTTCTACTCCTGGTGGCGGCAGCGCTCGGGCTGCGATTCTATGGCATTGACTGGGGATTGCCTGACAAGACCCATTCCTACTCATGTCATCCAGATGAGTTCCTCACGGTTGGTTCGGCGTTTCGCATTCTGTCTCAGAAGACATTTGACCCTGGTTTCTACAACTACCCGTCGCTCTACATCTATGTCAGCGCGGCTGTGTCCGGCCTGGCCGCCAAGCTCGCCGGGTCGTTCGGGCTGAGCTTAATGTACCTTGCTGCTCGATGCGTGTCGGCGATGATGGGAGTCGCGGCAGTGCTGGCGGTGTACTGGGCCGGAAGACGGGCGTTTGGGATCAGTGCAGGATTGATCGCGGCGCTTGTCATCTGCCTGGCGCCGATTCACGTTCAGCATTCGCACTTTGCTACAGTCGATGTGCCATGCACGCTGTTTGTGGCGCTGGCGCTTGGTTTTGCTCTGCGGGCAGGGTCTGGAGGAAGTCGCTGGGATTTTGTGCTGTGCGGAGTGATGAGCGGGTTGGCGGCCGCGACCAAGTACAACGCCGGACTCGTGGTCCTCGTCCTTCCGGCTGCGTATGTTGTTCTGGATCGTCACGCGCGGCCGTCGTGGTTGTGGCCTGTATTTGGTGTGGCAAGTGCGGTTCTGGCGTTTGTCGCAGCTACTCCGTCCGTAGTACTTCGGTTTCCGGAGGTTGTCGTGGCAATTCGATATGAGGCCGTGCACACATCCACCGGCCACGGACTGGTGTTCTTGGGAACCGGGAACGGCTTCCTCTATACCCTCAGAAGCTCAATGTGGTACGGTTTCGGGCCCGTAATTATCCTGGCCGTTCTTGGAGTGCTTGCGGGGCTGTGGCGTCGCGACAAGCGAATCATCGTCTTGCTGGCGTTTGTTGTGCCCTACGTTGCCTTGATTTCCGTATCCCAAGTGCGGTTTGCCCGTTACGCGTTGCCGATGTTCCCGGCTCTTGCTCTGATTGCGGCCTGGTGGATGATGGATGCGTGGAAGCGGCTGAGAGATCGGCGTCAAGTCTTGCTGCGCACATCGTTCTTGGCGTTTCTTGCCTTGGTGATTCTGCTGCAGGTCACGTGGAGCTTCGTGCTAGTGTCGCAGTTTACCGGCGTCGATCCTCGTGACTCCGCTCTCCGGTGGATAAGGGCGAAGATTCCGGCTGGTGAAAGCATTGCGGTGATAGATATACCGTGGTTCTACTCTCCGCCATTCTCGCCGGAGATTGGCGGAACTCTAGCAACCCGTGAGCGCGGAATTCTTCGCTCTCCCAATCCAATAGTGCTGAATGGCACTGTTTTACCGGAGCCGCCTTGGGCGGTGGTGAGCAGTTTCGAAATCGAGGATGCGCTCCGGCTGCGCGCGATTGGAGTCGATGCTGGAGAAGAGGCTCAGCGAATTCTGCGCGCCTACGGCGGAGTAGTCAGCAGATATCGTGTTGTCAGGGAGTTCCAACGCAATCCGCCGCGGAGCCTGCGTGTATTGGGCCTGGCCCGGTTGCCGCACGACATGCGCTACACGTCACCAGTAATCACGGTCTACAGGCTTCGCGGTGCATCCCGATGATTGACTTGTACATCCAGCGTTTCCTGGACCACATCGAGGTCGAGCAGGGTCTGGCGGCAAATACGGTTG
>CAYSLA010000010.1:25731-42193 GCA_964431685.1 uncultured bacterium
CAGCGTTTCCTGGACCACATCGAGGTCGAGCAGGGTCTGGCGGCAAATACGGTTGCTTCGTATGGCAGGGATCTGGCCCAGTTTGCGGCATTCTTGGGTGAACGCGGTATTGAAGACACGTCCGGAGTCGATGAGAACTGCCTGCTTGCTTTCCTGTCTTACCTGCACGAGTTGAAGCTGGCCAATGCGAGCGTTGCCCGCAAGACGAGTGCAGTGCGGAGCTTCATAAGGCATCTGCTGGCTGAGAGGTTGATGGTGCGGAGCCCTCTCGCGGTATTGGAGCCTGCCAAACGCGCAAAGCGGCTTCCGAAGTCCTTGGAGATGGACGAAGTGGCCGCACTCCTGAACGCGCCTGACCCGCGCGATGAACTGGGTCTGCGCGACAAAGCAATGATCGAGGTGCTCTACGCCACGGGTCTGCGCGTATCTGAACTCATTGGGCTCAAAGTAGATGACATAAACCAGAAGATGGGCTACCTGCGCTGCATCGGCAAAGGAAGCAAGGAGCGTGTCGTGCCCATCGGTGAGATCGCTTGCGACTGCGTTTCTGCCTATATGGATCGATCGCGGCCGGTGCTGCTTCACGGCAACAGATCAGAGTATCTCTTCCTGTCGGTGCGAGGAGCGCCTATGTCCAGAGTGATGTTCTGGAAGATTATCAAGAAGTATGCATCGCTTGCAGGTGTGAACAAGGTCATCACGCCCCATATGCTGAGGCATTCCTTTGCTACTCATCTGCTTGAACGCGGGGCAGATCTCAGAAGTCTGCAGGAGATGCTCGGTCACGCCAGCATCGCTACCACTGAGGTCTATACTCACGTGAGTACAGACCATCTTCGCGAGGTCTATCGCGAGTCGCACCCGCGTTCCTGACGTGAGAGCCGTTGACAACGAGACTATCGCGCGATAAACTGGAAGTAGACCTGCTGTCAGTTACGGCATAAGACAGCGCACTGTGAGGGAGTGAGTTGTAGTGAGGAAAACAATGCGGATTGTGTCGCTAGTTATCGTTGTCTTTGCACTCGCGGTTACCAGAGTCGCAGCCATAACCATCACCGGACTAAGCGGCAGCACCATAAACCCTGGTGCATTCAGCGGAGTTGGGGAACTGAGCGGAATAACGTACGTTGGTCCGGCAGGCTCTGCGGGTACACACCGATTCTATGTGGTTTCCGACAACGCCTCCGGCGAGGGAGCGACTCCAAGGGTATACGGGATCAACGTTACCCTGGACATGGATACGGGGTCTATTATCAGCGCCTCCGTGACGTCGCAGATCAATCTGTCTGTTGGTTATGACCTGGAAGGGATCGCATTCAAGTCAGGGCGGTTGTTTGTGAGCGACGAGAACAGCACTTCGTCCAAAATAAGGGAATACGACATATCCACGGGGCTCGCCATACGGGATCTGGTCGTTCCATCCGTTTTCGCGAATGGCAGGGACAACTTCGGCTTCGAGTCTCTGACGTTCGGCCCTAACCTCTGGACCGCCAACGAAGAGGCTCTTACCGTGGACGGCGCTCTTTCGACCACCAGCACAGGTTCGATTGTTCGTCTTTTGAAATATGACTACGGCCTGAACCCCTCGGGGCAATGGGCGTATCAGACAGATCCCAAAGGCAGTAACTTCCTGCAGCCCAGCGCTCCGCGATGCGGTGTCTGTGATTTGATCTCTCTGCCCGACGGTACACTCCTGGTTTTGGAGCGATGGCTGGGACTGAATTTCCGCAGCAGGATCTATCAGGTGGATTTCACTGGAGCAACCGATGTCTCAGGTATTCCGGGGCTTGCGGGTGCCAGCTACACCAAGACATCCAAGACTCTCCTCTGGGGCAATAGCTGGCCTCTGGGGGACACGTCCTGCAACTACGAGGGAATCTGTCTGGGACCGCAGCTAAATGATGGTTCCTGGAGTCTGCTGATGCTTGCGGACAATGCAGTTGGCTCAGCGCAGCCGATATATGCGCTGAGGGCGAGCGACGTAGCCCCGGCTCCAGCTCCGACCGTGGAGTCTGTGACGCCGGGTTCAGCTCCGAACACCGCGCCGGTCAGTATCACCAATCTGGCAGGGTCAGGTTTCGTGCCTGGAGCCACAGTGGCTGTCAGCCGAGAGGGCAGCCCGGATATTAACGCCAGCAATGTTGCAGTCACAAGTCCGAACGCGCTTAGCTGTGTGATAGATGTTTCGGGGGCAACGCCGGGGCTTTGGGACGTTACGGTCAGGAACCCGGACGGCCAATCCGGCACTCTGAGCAAGGGATTTGCGGTCACTATACCGGACACCACGGCCGCCGTGGGCATCACAAACAGCGCTGTGCTCTACTCGACTCTGCAGACCTACGCGATCACGAACCCGGTCACGGTGTGGGGAAAAGTCCTTGCGGCCGACAGCAGTAGCTTCGTTCTTGACGACGGTTCGCTGAGCCCGATAACGGTACGCGCCAGTGGATATGAAGACATAATGCCCGGAGACTACGCGTGTGCTTCCGGTACCCTCGATCCGTTGGCGCAGCCGGTGGTGCTCATCAGTTCCCCAAACCAGGTCCGCAAGCTGAACTGACAGACAGTCCGTTAATAGAACTGTCTGGGCCGGATGTGCTATAATGTCTCAAACAGGCTGGCAACGCGGCCGGAGACTCTGATTGGGCTGACAACATGGCAGACGGCGATAAAGGAAATCTCTTGTCGCGCAAGTCCGTGATTATGCAGTTCATTCGACCCATACGCGGGCGCTTGATCTTCGCAATGTTCCTCACAACGGCTTACACGCTGTTCTCGCTCCTTCCTCCTCTCCTGATGCGCTATCTGCTTGACCACGTCATCACCCCGCAGCGCTGGATGCTGGTTCCTCTGATGGTGGCGACGATAACATTGGTGCCTATCTGGAGTGCGCTTCTGGCCGCCGTGAACCGCGTGTTCATCGCATCCCTGGGCCAGCGCCTGGTGGCAAACCTCAGAACTTCCCTTTACAGACACGTGCTTGGCCTGAGCATGGGCTTCCACGGAAGAATGGGTTCGGGCCCAGTCGTGAATCGTCTCATGGGTGACATAAGCATAGTCCAGCAGATGGTCACGGGCGAGACTCTGGGCATAGTGGCGAGCACGGTTCAGTTGGCTTTCGCGACCGGGATAGTCTTCACCTTCAACTGGATTCTCGGTATTCCCATGCTGCTCATGCTGGTGCTCTATACCGCAAACTATCGCAAGTATGCCCTGCGGATACGCGGAGCCAACCTGGACTACCGCGAGATTATGGACACAGTGGCGGGACAACTGCAGGAGCGACTGGCTGGCGTGCGTCTTGTGAAGACCTATTGCCGTGAACGGGATGAGACCTCCACGTTTCTGGCCACCACGGATCGTGCGCTCCAACACGCGATGCACAGCACAATGCTGTCGGTTACACTCGGATCGGTCGCACGCATCATAAGCGGCTACGGCTCGGTGATAATCTGGAGCGGGTGCGCGTGGTTTGTTCTCGACCCGGAGATGAGCATGTCCCTTCTAGGACGCCACATGACCTACGGAGATATGCAGGCGGTCAATACCTATGTGAATACCGCGATCGGCCCCGCTGTTGGCCTGACTATGGTTGCGGACAGTCTTGTTCGGTCTATGGCAAGTCTCGACAGGATTATCGAAATCCTGCAACAGCAGCCGGATCTTCAGGAGTCTCCCGACGCTGGTGATCTGCCGGATCACCCGGATGGTGAGTTACGGATGGAGCGGGTCTTCTTCTCATACGAGCCCGACAAGCCTTTGTTCCAGGGTCTCAACCTGCACATTCCCGCGGGAAAGATGACTGCCCTGGTGGGCCATACCGGCTGCGGTAAGACTACAGTTACCAGCCTGTTGATGCGGCTGTGGGATGTGCAGGGCGGCAAGATAACGATCGATGGAGTCGATCTTAGAGACATAAAGATCAGAAGTCTGCGCAAGCACGTGGGCGTCGTTCCACAGGAACCGGTGGTCTTTGAGGCCACTGTTTTCGACAACATCGCCTATGCGATGCCGAATGCCACACTCGAAGAGGTAGAGGAGGCGGCGCGTGCCGCTCAGATTCACGACCACATCGTAACCTTGCCTGATGGCTACCGCACCTGGTTGGGAAAAGATGGTTCGAAGCTCTCGGTTGGTCAGAAGCAGCGCGTTGCCATCGCGCGTGCAATTGTGGGGAAGCCCGCGGTACTGATACTTGATGAGGCAACGAGTTCCCTGGATAGTGAGTCGGAAGCGGCTCTTCAGGAGGCTCTCAGAGTGGTATTGCACGGGCGCACCAGTGTGGTTGTCGCTCACAGACTGAGCACAATTGTCGAGGCTGATCAGATTGTTTCGATGGATGACGGCAAGATCATCGAGGTGGGAACTCACGACGAGTTGATGTACCTTGAGAACGGCTATTACCGGAAGCTCTATGAAGAACTAAAGGGACGAAGCGAAGGAGAAGTCCTGTCGTGAGAGTGACATCGAGAAACCGGCTGGAAGCCGTCATAGAACAGTTCAAAGACAAAGGCAGCACAGGCAATGTGGAGAAGCGCCACGTACTTCGTCTGTGGCGAGAGTTCATCAGCCCAGTCAGGTGGCGGCTCTTCCTTGCCACGGTGCTGACTTCTTTCCTCCACGGGGAGTCGTATCTCTGGGGCTTTGTCACGATGGCTTACGTCGACTATGTTCTCACAGTTGGCAGACCGATCCCAGCCGTTGATCTTCCTCATCGCTATAAGCTGTTGGCCCTGGTGACACTGTTTGGTCTGGCTGTTCACACGACGATGGTCATCTGCAGGTGGCAATCGAGCTACCACATTACACTGGTCGGCCAGAGGGTGATATTTCACCTGCGCCGTGCCCTGCACGAGAGACTCCAGGCCCTTCCGCTTACGTTCTTCGACCGGATACAGACAGGACGGCTTCTGAGCATTGTCATCGACGATGTTGCCACAATCCAACAGAGCGTGTCCAGCATTGGGGTCAGTCTTCTCACGAACATCGGCAGTCTCATACTCGGACTGGCCATCGTGTTCTGGATCAATTGGAGGATTGCCCTGCTTGCCGTCGCGGTGATGCCGTTCTATGTCGTTAACTATCGCCACTTCCGGCCCCAGATCAAGACGGGAGCCGTGACATCCCGCCGTGCCACTGCTGCACTCTATGCCAGGGTCGAAGAGCGTATTGCCGCCATACGGACCGTAAAAGTATTCGGCCGGGAGCACTGGGAAGTAGGCGAGTTTTCGATGTCCGTCCACGATCTCGCACGGCTGATGATGTACGTGGTGCGTCTTCAGAACTGGCAGAATACCATAGCGACGTTGCTCTCGGCCCTCGCCACCGGGGCCGTGCTCTATCTCGGGATCAGAGACTACCGGATGGGCAACATGACCCTCGGCCAGGTCCTCTTTTTTTACCAGACTCTCGGAGCTCTGTTTGCCCCAGCCGTCGCGCTGAGCGACATCGCCGTAGAGGTGCAGAGAATGAAAGTGGTTCTGCGGCGCATTTTTGACCTTCTGGAGTCTGAGCCGGAACCGGTTGACTTGCCCGGAGCAGTGGCTCTCTCAGAAGCCCAGGGGCACATAGAATTCCGAGACGTGACGTTCGCCTATCCGGGGGATGTCCATCCCTCACTTCGCCGCGTCAGTTTCGAGGTGGATGCCGGAAAACAGGTGGCAGTGATGGGACCGAGTGGAAGCGGCAAGAGCACGCTACTATACTTGATGACGCGATTCTGGGACCCGACTGAAGGAAGCATTCTGATCGATGGTCACAACCTGCGCAATCTCAAGCTTCTCAGTCTGCGGGATCGGATAACGCTCGTTATGCAGGAGCCCGTGATATTCAGCGGGACTGTGTCGGAAAACATCCGTTACGGCAGGCTCGACGCCAGCGACAAAGACGTCCGCCGTGCCGCCAAAGATTCCGACCTGCACGAATTTGTGGTGACTCTGCCCGATGGATATGAGACGGTCGTGGGCGAGCGCGGAATGAGTCTCTCCGGCGGTCAACGTCAGCGCCTTGCTCTCGCAGCGAGTCTGCTCAGCCGTCCGTCGGTGTTGCTGCTGGACGATACAACCAGCGCGCTTGATCCATCCACAGAAGTCAAAGTGCGGCAGACAGTGAACGAGCTGATGCGGGGCCGGACCTGCTTTGTCGTTACGCACAGGGTTTCCACGGCGATGGCTTGTGATCTCGTGCTGGTGCTGGAGGATGGCGAGAGAACGCAGTTTGGTCCACCCGAGAGTCTGCTTCACGAAGAGGGTCTGTTCCGGCGAATCTACGAGCAGCAGACACGGGAAAGTGCTGACGATGCGGCGAGTTAGCCAAATGGTCTGACTTGCCAGGGCAATCTGTCCAAAGACACACACGCAATGGAGGGGAATCTGTAATGCAGGTAAAGATTGAGAACAACGAACTGGTGATACGTATCCCGCTTGAGAAGCCCCACGCTTCGACTTCGGGCAAGACCCTGATAGTGGCGAGCACGGGCGGCAATGTGCAGACCGATGTAGAAGTCAATGGCAAACCGGTCTTCCTGGGAGTCAATGCCTATATTAAGAAGTAAGCGGTCAAGCGTGTTGCGCCGACCAAGATCGCGATTGCGTGGGTGCGGCGGAGCCATCGTCTCGAATTGACAATGGGCCGTGCTTTCCTGCATAGTATAGTCTGGACGGTGGGGGCAATCCCTTTGGGACGGTCCGCTACCGCCTTTTGTGCGCACTGTTTCCGATTACACCACAAGATAATGTAGGAGTGTGTTTTGAGTATAGGCACTGTGGATAGTCATAGGTTTGTCGTGGATCCGTGGAAGATCATTGAGGACAAGTTCGAGCCCGAAGGCAACGAAGTTGCGGAGTCCATATTCTCGTTGGCAAACGAGTATATGGGCACGAGGGGGAACTTCGAGGAGGGCTTACCAGATAACACCCTGCAAGGCTGTTACATAGGCGGCATATATGCCAAGGAGCCTCAGGTCTACATCTGGAAACGGCCGGCGTTCGCTGACTACTCAAACTCCATCATCAATACGACCAACTGGTTGGGAGTTCGCATCAAAGTGGGCGACGAAGAGTTCTCCATGGCGTCTTCTTCGTTTGCTGACTACTCTCGCGAACTGGACATGCGACTTGGCACCGTGACGAGAAGACTTGTCTTCACGACTTCTGGCGGCGAGAAGACCGCGCTGTGCTGGGAGCGTTTTGTCAGCCACGATGACAAGCACTTCGGCGCAGTTCGCTTGACGCTTAAGGCGCTGAACCACAGCAAGACAATACGACTCGCTTTTTCACTGGACTCTACTCTGGAGAACAGGGACAGTCTCGACGCTATGGTTCACGCCGAAGCTGTGTGTCGCCAGGCGAATGAGAACGGCCAGTTTCTGCTGATGAAGATCCGGACAACCGGACAGTACTACTGCCACAGAATGCTGGTGGATGCGCCTGGGATTGCGAAAGCTGACGAAGCGTTCAGTTCGGTTGAGCGCAGAATCGACTACTCGTTCTCATTCAACCCCGAACAGGGCGTTGAGTATGTCTTCGACAAGTTCGTCTCGGTGTGGACAAGCAGGGACGCAGGATACCCGCACGGCCTGATTCCCAAACACACCCAGAGTCTTGAGGTTGATCCGCTTAAGGAGCAGGAAGTTGTCTCATTCCTGCTGAGCAATTCCGAGAGCCATATTGATACGGCAAGGTCGATTGGGTATGAGGCGGCCAGGGCACGACATATTCAGAGAGTCTCGGAAGTCTGGGACAAAGTCGACATTGAGATTTCTGGTGATCCCGCTGCTCAGCAAGGCGCGCGTTTCTGCATGTTTCAGCTTCTCAGCACATATCTCGGGAAAGACAGCTATCTGAACATCGGTCCCAAGGGATACACGGGCGAAAACTACGCGGGCAGGACGTTCTGGGACAGCGAGAGCTACTGTCTGCCTTTCTATCTCTTCGCAAACCCCTCCGCGGCCAGAAACCTGGTTGAGTATAGGTACAATACCCTGCCAGCGGCACGGGATAGAGCGAAGGAATACAGATATGACGGTGCGCTCTATCCAATGACCACGATGGATGGCACGGAGGACTGCAGTACTTGGGAATACTCGCTCTGTGAAATCCATATCAACTCGATAATGGCCTACGCGGTATTCATCTACTGCAACGTTACGGGCGATTTGGAGTATCTGCACAGCAAAGGCATAGAGGTACTGATCGAGATAGCACGTTTCTGGGCGAGTCGGGCAGCGTATGTCCCATACAGAAACGGTTATGCGATAAACATCGTGATGGGCCCGGATGAGTGGAAGCATTTTGTTAACAACAACTTCTACACGAACTTCATGGCAAAGTGGGTGTTGGATTACACCGCGGAGGTTGTTTCTCGGATGCGAAACGATGCTCCCTCCGAACTCGAGGCTGTTGCGCGGAAGATCGGTTTCGATCTTTCTGAGATGGAGAATTGGCAGGAAGTCGCTGACGGCCTGATACTCAATTACGATCCGGAGCTTGATATATTCGTGCAGGACGATACGTTCCTTTCGCTGGATCCTTACGCCCGTGAACAACTGGATGCGGAGCTGGACCTTCCGGTAGAGAGGAAGTGGACAATCGAGAAGAAACTGAAATACCAGATCATGAAACAGCCTGATGTGCTGTTGGCGATGTTCCTGTTCAGAGACAGGTTCACTCTCCAGGAGAAGAGAAGCAACTATCGGTTCTACGAGCAGAGGTCTGGACACGGTTCATCGCTATCGCCTTGCATACACTCGATTTTGGCTTCGGAGGTCGGACGACACAACCAGGCGGCTGACTACTATCTATGGGCATCGAGGCTCGATCTCGACAACCTTGGACACAACTCGCACGAAGGCCTGCATATATCGTCTATGGCCGGCAGTTGGCTCAACGTAGTCTGTGGATTCGGTGGGATGCAGTACACCGGCGGCTGCCTGGCCTTTTCTCCAACTATTCCCGACGGATGGGAGAGCTACTCGTTTAAGGTGCACTACAGGGACAGCACAATACGAATCGCCGTGGACAAGAGCGTGGTGAAGTTCGAGGTTCTGGGCGGTGAAGACGTGCCGGTCAAGATGTACAACGACGACGTGGTCATAGGGCGTGAGCTGCAGTGTGTGGCACTGCCGGACTCGTTCATCAAGCGTCCGCAGCTCGAGGCGGTCATATTCGATCTGGACGGAGTGGTCACAGACACTGCGAAGTACCATTTCCAGGCCTGGAAGAGCGTTGCAGATGAAGAGGGCATATACTTCGATAAGAGAATCAACGAGCGTTTGAAGGGCGTGAGCCGGATGGACAGCCTGAACATCATTATGGAGAGAGCTGCACGGTCCTATAGGGAGAACGAGCTTGATGTTTTGGCTGCCAAGAAGAATCAAGTCTATGTAGATATGCTGGACGGCCTCACCCCGGAAGATGTGCTTCCGGGAATCATCGATCTCCTGGCCGAGCTTCGCGGCGCTGGTGTCAAGACTGCGGTCTGTTCTGCCAGCAGGAACACTGACCGAATCCTTGAACGGCTGGGCATCCGGAATCAGTTTGATGTCGTAGTAACCGGCAATGATGTAGGCGCGTCGAAGCCCGATCCAGAAGGGATGCTCCTCGCTGCCGCAAGGATGAGCGTGAAGCCTGAGGCTTGCCTGGTCATTGAGGACGCCGCCGCGGGCGTTGAGGCCGCAGTGCGGGCGCAGATGCGGTGCATCGGAATCGGCGATAAGACGATGTTGTTCAAGGCCGACTATGTTCTGCCTTCTACCCAGTACCTCAGCCTGAAGCTGGCGAGGTTTATGTTCTAAGATGGGCTTTTGTCCTATACTCAGTCTGAGCTCATCTGTTTTGGCACTTTCGTAACGAAAGGGGGTTATGATGTCAGGTGTGCGACTTCTAGCGAGGATGGTCTGTGTGATGATTATTGGTCTTCTTCTTGTGGGCGCGGGAGGAGCTGCTGGGCTTTCCAGAAAAGGCAATTGCCTGGTCTTGTCGGACGGCTACGTGTCGGAATACGCGTGGTGCGCGTATCAGGAAGCGTCCTTTCCTGCTGACCACCCAGGGCACGATTTCTGTATTCGTGGCCTGCTCGGTTACAACGGACGTTTCAGCACATGGCTGAACGGATGGAGCGTCACTCGCATAGATTTGGAGAAATACCAGGGGCCTCTGCCTCTGAAGGGTGTCGATCTCGTAGTTCTGGATGACGTCCGCCAAGTCTCGTGCGAGTCCCACGAAGCTGCGTTGCTGGAGTTCGTCAAGGCTGGCGGCGGGCTTCTGGTCTACGCGGGGAAATGGGGGCTGGGAGGCTCTCCGAAGGACTCGCTCTCCGTGACCAGTGAAATAAGCAACTTCCGCAATACTCCGATTGGCAAGGCTCTTCCGGTCGAGATTGTGAGCGTTCCAGACTGGGATCCTCTGGGTTCAAAGCCGATAGAGTCCCGCACGCCTGTGTTCAAAGATGCCGCCATCGGAGAGGGGATTGACACGGCAAACTGGCAGGTTACGGCAATACACGCGTGCAAGCCTCGTGGAGACGTTCTGGCGGAGCTTGACGGTAGGCCACTGATCAGCAGGACTCAGTTCGGCAAAGGCCGGATCGTGGTCTACGCTGGCGACGACTTGGGCTGGGTGCGACAGGGCCTTTGGTCTGGGACGGAGGGTGACGCCAACATAAGCAAGTACTCCGGCACTTTGTGGAAGCGGCTGGCGGCACTCGCGGTTGGTGACTTACGATCGATTGCGGCCTCTACGGATGCGCCTACGACTTGGCAAAAGAGCCCGGCTTTTGCGCATCCGGATCAGCCAATGAATATCCAATGGGGCGGCTACTTCTACTACAGTTTCCCGGAGATTATGAAGCTCTGGGCTAAGGATCTTGTCACGCACTCCGCCACCGTATACTACGGCGCTCCCAGGGAACTGGGAGACGCGGGTGTGCAGGGGTGGGAATCGGTTGGTGTGCCGCTGAATGGCGCAGAGATCATTGAGAACGCGTCGACATGGATGGTCGGCGCCGACGGCCAGCCGATTGAAAACACTCCGTGCTACAACAATCCCAAAGCTCTTGAGCTTATGTCGGCGAGAGTCCGAACCTGGGCTGCTAAAGTCAAGCGAGAGATGCCGTGGACCAAGTACGGTCACATGGGTGACGAAACGCAGTGGAAGAGTTGTTACTGCAAGTACTGCAAAGACGCTTTCAGAGATCAGTACGGTTATGAACTGCCTCAGCTCAAGAACGACTTCTCCCAGGAGTACCTGAACCAGTGGATTGACTATCAGTTGTTTAAGAATACCTGCATCGGCAGGATGTACAAACTTGCTGGAGAAGCGGCCAAGTCCGAAAAGCCTGACTTGAAGATGTTTGCGTCTCTGCCGCTTACCGGCGGCATGTGTCACGGTGACGATACGTTCAACACCCAGGCAGGGTTCGACGTGATATGGGACCACACATATCCGGGAACCATGGCGATCAGCGTAGGGGTTAACGCGGAAGTGTTGGAGGATACGGCCGTTGTGCAGGGTCGGCCCTATGTGCCTATACTCGATCTTCTGCAGGGATTTGACTCTTATGACCGAGCGCCAAGCATGCCCCCGGCTGAGTACATCCGGGAGATGTCCTGGCAGGCGATAGCTCACGGTATCGACTCAATAGGGTGGTTTGTCTACAATGCTTTCTTCTGGAACCTACCCGGCACAGAGGCTTGGGACGAGGCAGGTCGTATGGCGGATGAAGTGCTGTGCCCGCTGACTCCTACCCTCTACGAGATGCGCAACTCGATGAAACCTGTTGGTTTGCTCTACTGCTATTCTCAAGAGGCGGTGGACGGGCTGAAGGAGCTGGTCATGGACGACGACGAACCCTGGAAGGGAGTTATTCGCTGGTGGTCCACGCACGCGACTCAGGAAGCATACGAAGTGCTGAAGTACTCCCAGGTGCCGTTCAACGTCTTGACTGAGCATCGCATGTTGCAGGGGATGGATCTGCCTTGGAAGGCCATTATCATCCCTTACGTCGAGCAGTTGCATCCCAAGTCGCGGGCGGCCCTGGAAGAGTTTATGGCAAAGGGTGGCGTGGTGTATGTAGGGGAGGATTCTACGCTGGACATTCCGGGAATCAAGAAGCTGCCCGTCAGCTTTGACACGAAGTTCAACATGTGGTTCCCAAAGGACAATCTGACGGAGTGGAACCAGCGGCGCGCGCGACAGTATCTGATTGGCCCTGCTTTGGTAAAAGCAGAGCAGATGAGAAGCGTGCTTGCGCAGTACTGCAAAGACGCGATGGTAACGGTCGATGATCCTCAAGTTGTCTACAATGTCCGTGAGGCCGGTGATGCCAAGTATCTGTTCTTCATAAATGACCACCAGATCAATCCCGTGTCTCCGGAGATGCGCAAGAAACGACAGAAGTACAATCACTTCATGCTCATGCCGATGGAATTCCCCAGCGTTACTGCCACGGCACGCGTCAAGGGGTCGGGCTACCTGTATCCACTGCTGTCCAAAGGCGCCCCAGTCAAACTGGATAGCGCCAAAGCGGCGGAGGTGAACCTGAAGATGGATGGCGGAGACGGCAAAGTGTTTGTCATTCTGCCGGACAAGATCACCCGCGTGGAGCTTGTCGGTCAGCCAAGACGTTTGGAGGACGGAATCGCGGTCCAGGCTCGAGTGCTCGGTGGCCGTGGAGTGATCAAGGCGTCAGTACCGCTGAAGATTGATTTGGCGTGCGGCAAAGCAAAGCAGACGGTCTACGCTACAACCAAGAACGGCGTGTTGACGTGGACAGTTCCGTATCTTACGGAGTTTCCGAAGGGTGCGGTCAGCATTACCATTACCGACTTGGCGTCAGGCGCTTCTGTCATGGGTGAGGCTCGTGCACGGTAGCACCGGCGCACAGAAGCGCCGTCCGTCCGGATGCGCAGCTTCACGGATTTCGTGAGAATACTGTAATTGGAGGTAAGTTAGATGTCAACATTTCAGAACGCATTGGAACAGGGCAGGGGTATCTTGCGGCTGGCTCCAAACTGGGTGCCCAGATCGTTCTGTGTCCCGGGCAGGAGGATCAAGCTCCATCCTGACGACTACTACGCGCTTGGCGGTGTGCGGGGAGGAATCGATGAACGGTGGTTTTCCTCGACAACTCCCGCGGACAACGGCCCGCTAACAGGGGAGTTCGAAGGGCTGAGCTTCGTCGTGTTTGAGCACGATGGCGTCACGGAACAGGTCCTCTTGCGTGACGCGGTCGCGGAACTGAAAGGTGAGCTAATCGGCCAAAAGCTGTGGAGTGAGTATGGCAAGTGGCCGATGTTCTCTAAGTTCTTTGATAACAAGGGCGCTCTTCCGCACCATATTCACCACGGTGACGAGAAGGCGGCTCTCGTGGGTCAGATGGGCAAACCGGAGGCCTATTTCTTCCCGACTCAGCTCAACAACTACGGCGCGGACTTCCCCTACACATTCTTTGGTCTCGAACCTGGGACGAGCAGGGAACAGGTTCGACAGGCCCTGATGAACTTCACTAGCGGAGACAACAAGATAACCAACCTCTCCAGGGCCTACAGGCTTGAACCGGGGACCGGCTGGGACGTGCCCCCCGGAATTCTGCACGCTCCAGGAAGTCTCTGCACCTATGAACCACAGCGAGCGTCGGACGTATTTGCCATGTATCAGTCGCTTGTTGGTGACCAGATCGTGCCGTCTGAGCTTCTCTGGAAAGACACTCCTCAGGACCATGCTGGTGACTTTGATCATCTCCTGGATGTCATAGACTGGGAGGCAAATCTGGATCCTGAGTTCGGCAGGAAGCATTTCATGCGTCCAAAGCCAGTGCGTCCTGTTGACGAGACGAGCGCCGAGGGCTATCTTGAAAACTGGATATGCTACAAGAACAGCGCCTACTCTGCGAAGGAATTGACCATACTCCCCGGCAGGACAGTCACAATCAGGGACAGTGCGGCCTACGGTCTGATTGTTCTTCAGGGGCACGGCAAGATGGGCATCTGGGACATCGAGTCACCAGCGTTGATCCGGTTCGGCCAGTTGACCAGCGACGAGTTCTTTGTCTCTGAGTCTGCGGCGGCCAGCGGCGTGACCATCGCTAACCCTTCTTCGTGCGATCCGATTGTGATGCTCAAGCACTTCGGACCAGGTAATCCAGATCTTACAGTAGAGGAATGCTAGTCAGATGACAACTCCCTGGTACCAGCGCGGTTACAGGCGACTGTTGGTGGATATGCACATACCGGACTGGGATGAGCGCTTTTTGTCGCGGTATGATCCCACGCAGATGGCTGACATCTATGCGGACGCCGGTCTATCGTCGGTAATGATCTACGGCCAGTCGCACGTGGGACTATGCTACTGGCCGACTCGGACAGGAAGAATGCATGCGGGTCTGCGCGGTCGGGACGTTCTTGGCGAACTGCTCCGTGAACTCAAGACTCGTGGGATTGATGCCTGCGTCTACTACAGTGTTATCTACAACAATTGGGCTTTCCTGGAGCAACCCGAATGGCGGATTGTGCCTTCTTGTGACGTTTCTGATGGCTCATTCGCAGGTCACAGATACGGCCACTGCTGCCCGAACAATCCCGGCTATCGTGCGTTTGTGATGTCGCAGATCGATGAACTGGTCGGTGATTACGACTTACAGGGACTCTACGCCGATATGACGTTCTGGCCCGCAATCTGCCTCTGCGAGCACTGCCGTGCGCGTCTTCGGAATGAGACCGGCAGCGAAATACCCGAGTTGGTGAACTGGACATCGCCCGAATGGTGCAGTTTTCAGGCCGCGCGAGAAAGATGGATGTGTGAGTTCACCGGGGCCATATCGTCCAGGGCAAAGTTCCTGAGGCCGTCAGTCTCAGTGAACCACAACTTCGCTACGGCAATGTTCAACTGGACTCTTGGGCTGTCTTTTGGAGTTACGGACTATCACGACTACCTGGGCGCTGACTTCTACGGCGACTCTCTGGAACAACTTGTCGTCAGCAAGTTGATGTCCAACCTGACTCCTAACAGGCCGCTGGAGTTTGAGACAAGCCTGTGTGTGAATCTCAGGGATCACGTGCGTCTCAAGTCGCCCGAGTTGCTGGAGATGCAGGCGCTGGCAGCTACGGTGTTTTCCTCGGCGTTCATGTTCATCGATGCAATCAACATAGACGGCACGCTGAACTCCGCGGCGCACGGCGGGTTCAAGGACGTCTACGAGAAGACCGCGGTCTACGAACCGTTCCTGGGCGGAGAGCCTGTTGAGGACATAGCGGTATACTTCAGTGACGACTCGAAGATGGATTTTGCCGAGGACAAAACGTCGATACACAGTGCCCCCATGTGGCGCAACGACTATCCGCATTTGGCGGCAGTGCGCGGAGTGTGCAGGCTGCTGCAGCAGGCACACGTGCCGTTCGGCGTCATCACTCGGAAGCAGTTGGGTGAGCTGTCGAAGTACAAGTGCGTGCTCTTGCCCAACGTCCTGAGGATGGATGTGGATGAGGTGGAGGCGGTCCGCACGTACGTTGAACGAGGCGGCAAGATTTACGCGAGCCGCTACACTTCGCTCACGGAAACCAGAGGCATTCGCCACGAGGACTTCATGCTTTCCGATGTGTTCGGCTGCTCCTGTGGCGGCGATGACCTCGGACAGATCAAGTACGTTAGGCCGACCGACGCCAGGCTGGCGGCATCTATCGCTCCTCAGGAGTACATCAGCCATTTCCCTCTGACCGGCAACCTTGGGGTCTCGGCCGTATCGCATACTGGCATGCTCAGGCTGGCGAGAGAGCCTCGGGGTCTGGTCCTTGCGACCCTCACTCTGCCCTATGCAAGCCTGGAAGCGGGGACGGTGTTTGACCAGAACTGGGCGAGTATTCACGGTTCGCCGCCATGGGAGGACACTGATCTGCCTGTGATAGTCGAGAACTCGTTGGGCAGGGGAACCGCAATCTACTCATCTGCTGATATTGAATGCGTGGAAAGCTGCGCAAACGACAAGCTCTTCATCGGTCTGATTCGGCGGCTTACTGGGCGCGAATTTACGTATTCGGCTCAGGCTCATCCTGCCGTTTGGATGAACGCATTTCACCAGCCCGACAAGAACCGGTTCGTTGTGGGCTTTCTCAACTATCAGACACAAACGCCGGCCGTGCCAGTGCGGGACATCTGCTTTACTCTGCGTCCGCCGGCAGGTACTCAGTTCCACAGTCTAAAGGTCATTCCGTGCGAGAGTCCGATGGATTTTGCAGTAAATGGTGACGGGACTATGGAGGCACGGCTCGCCGAGCTGGACGTGATGGAGATGCTTTTGGCAGAATATCACTAGAAGACGGTAATCGGAGGAATCAATATGAGCAGGAAATTCGCGGTTATACTAGGCAATCTCGGCAACACTTGCGACCGGTTCTGCAGCAGCTACAAGAGCAATCGTGCCGGAGCTGGCCGCACAGGTAGCGCGGCTTGCTGATCTGCGCAGAGCAACA
>CAYSLA010000011.1:0-2333 GCA_964431685.1 uncultured bacterium
TGGCCGGGCGACATCATCGCAATCGAGCGATTTCTGCCAAATAGCCAGACCGGTCACGTCCGATGGCGCGAGATCGAGGGGAAGACCTACTACATGCCCGGCGAAGTCTGCGACCCTATCGGCAAGGAGTGGTTCTACGTTGACGGCGACGTTCCACGCAGCGCTGCAGAACTGCTTGGGATGTATCTGGTCTCCCGCAGCCGAAACACCAATCTATTGCTCGATGTGCCGCCCGATCGCCACGGTTTGATCCCACAGATGCACGTCGATGCTCTTATGAACTTGCGTCGCAATATCGATCAGTTCGGTGGAGATATCTAATCGTATGAACTCACAAGAACGCTTCCTGGCTACACTATCGCACCAGCCTGTTGATCGGCCACCGTGCTGGCTCGGTATGCCAACGCAAGAAGCGCTGGCACGGCTATTTGAGTATTTTAGTGTAAGCAGTGTCCTGGAGCTGAAGACGCTTCTGGACGACGACTTGTACCCGGTCGAGGTGCCCTATCACCACCCACCAGCCAATCACATATCCTGCGCTTTCGACTTTTCGGCTGGCAATGCGGCCGACTATGAGGAACGCACATTGACCGACCAGGGGTACTTCGCAGGAAAGACCGATCCCCGGTGCGTTGATGGGTTCCCGTGGCCGAACCCGCTGGACCACATTGATCTTGATGAGTTCAGAAGAGCCGGGTCGGAAGTGCCTGATGGAAAAGTCGGGCTCGGAATAATGTGGTCTGCGCATTTCCAGGATGCCTGTGCGGCTTTTGGCATGGAAGAGGCACTAGTGACAATGCTGCTCGAACCGGATATGTTCAGGGCCGTGATTGATCGCATCCTGGAATTCTATCTTCAGGCCAACGAGTTGTTCTACCGTGCAACCGCGGGCAGGATACAGGCGGTCCTGCTGGGCAATGATCTGGGAACGCAGAATGGGCTTCTTGTCGGTGCGGAAACACTGCGCGAGCTGGTCTTTCCTGGAGTCAGACGGCTTATTGAACAGGCCCACGAGCACAACCTGAAAGTGATCTACCATTCCTGCGGTTCTGTCTCTCCGATTATCGGCGACCTGATTGACGCCGGAGCTGATGTCATTCACCCGATCCAGCCTCTCGCGGCAGGCATGGATGCTGAAGGACTGAAGAGCCAATACGGCTACCGCGTGGCGTTTTGCGGCGGGGTGGATGTTCAGCAACTGATGACTGACGCTTCTCCTGAAGAAGTGAGACAAGAAGTACGCAGGCTGCGAGAGCTGTTTCCGACCGGACTGATTGTGTCGCCTAGCCACGAGGCCCTCCTGGCCGACGTTCCGCCTGCAAACGTTGCTGCGATGTTCGAGGAATGCAAGAGGCTGTAGTCTGGGGAATTGGGGGTTGGGATGCAAGAGTCATCGATGTGCTTGTCGGACGGAACTAAATTGGATTCGTATCGCTGTGATGTTCTCATCATAGGCAGCGGCGCGGCGGGACTCAACTGCGCCCAGCGGCTCTTCGATTTGGGCATCAGAGACATCGCGATAGTGACCAGCGACCTCTGCGGCGGCACCTCGTACTGTTCCGGGTCAGACAAGCAGACATACTACAAGATGAGTGTTTTCGGAGACACCGCGGACAGTCCGGTGGACATGGCCCACAGCCTTTTCGACGGCGGTTGTATGCACGGGGACATCGCGTACATAGAGGGGCTCTACTCACTTCCCGCGTTCTATCATCTTGTGGAAAATGGCGTGCCTTTTCCGCAGAACGAATATGGTGCGTTTGTGGGCTACAAGACTGATCACGATCCGCGTCAGCGCGCCACCAGCGCGGGACCCAAGACCTCCAGGTTTATGGTTGAGACGAGTCTCAGTCAGGTCAAAGCAAGGGGTATCCGTGTTTTTGACCGCACGTCTGTAGTGCGGATTGTCACTGACCCCGAATCGTCCGGCCGAGTAGTCGGGGTTGTTGCCATCGCTGAAGACGCCCTGTCGAATCAGTCGCTGGGACACGTTGTGTTCTCTGCCGACTATGTGATATTGGCAGCCGGCGGACCCGGTGAACTCTATTCGGATACGGTCTACCCGGCTGGTCAGGTTAGCCTTCACGGTCCTGCGTTCGAGGCTGGAGCCAACGGTGTCAATCTGGGTGAGTCGCAGTTCGGTCTGACCTCCATAGACTTCCGGTGGAATCTCTCCGGCACTTACCAGCAGGTGCTACCGTCATTCTACAGCACTCGCGGCGACGGCGTATCGCGCAACTTCCTTGCGGACTACTATCGCAATCTGCCAGAGATGGCGACCAACATATTCCTCAAAGGCTATCAATGGCCGTTCAGCGCGGGCAGAGCTTCAG
>CAYSLA010000011.1:2433-4127 GCA_964431685.1 uncultured bacterium
CTGCGCGTGCGTGTCGCTTTCCAGCACAACAACGGCGGTCTGTGGGTCGACAATAACTACCAGACAAACATCGCAAACCTCTTCGCAATAGGAGAAGTTGCTGGTGCGCACGGTGTGGCGCGACCGGGTGGTTCCGCACTCAACAGCGGCCAGGTCGGAGGGGCCAGAGTAGCTCAGTTCCTCTCCCGGCAAGGCGTGTTTTCACGTAATGATTATGCATCTCTTCTTGCCGCCGCCGCGGATTCAGTCGTCACGGAAAGCCGCCGCATGCTCTCAGTTGGCGGGGCTGCCCACCGCGACATTAGAACAACGGTCCAACAGTCTATGACGAGCGCCGCGGGATTCATCAGAAGACCTGAGCAGGTGCGTTCTGCCGTCTCTTCATCCGTGGCTTTGCTTGAACGAGTCAAAGCTCAGCCCCCTGCAGCGGACTGTATTGAAGACCTTTCGGCTGCGTGGGAAACGCGCGGGCTATGCCGTGCGAGTACCGCCTACCTGAAGTCAATTGATGCCTATGTATCCAGCGGTGGTGGCAGCCGTGGTTCATACATGGTTGTTTGCGATGAATATGACCAGTCCGCAATGCGGGGCGAAGTCACGTCGCTGACGGGCAAGTTGTTTGACTTCCGCAAAGAACGAATCGAAGACAGACAAACCCGGGTTGTCATAGACGGCAGGGACTTGTCCGTTGCGTCTGAGGAAGTCCGGCCAATACCAACTGATGAGAGTTGGTTCGAGACTGCTTGGGCAATGTGGAAATCCAACCAGCGCGCGTAGAGTTCGCGCACACGTCAGATTGACCGGGACGACGTCAAAATAGTATAATACTAGATGCCATTTTGACGCGCGCACGTGCGTCCAGACTTATACCGATACGAGAGGGACTACGAGAGTTAGCTATGATATATCCGTCTGCGGACATCCTTGACCAGTGGGGAAGCAAGTACGCGCTCGTTACGCTTGCGGCGAAACGCGCCAAGCAACTTAAGGCCGGAGCCTCGCCGATGGTGGAGACCGAATCCAGAAACGCCCTGACAATCGCCCTCGAGGAGATTGCTGCGGGCAAGATAACTTCGGTAATCGCAAACACTGATGAACCAGTGAAGCCGACTGAAGAAACTCATGTTTCCGGGCTGTTCGCGATCCCGCACATACCAGATGATGAAGAACTGGAAGAGCTCGACAACGACGAAGTGGAAGAGGAGATTCCGCTCGTTCTCGGCGGCGACGACGAAGACGAAGTTGAAGATAGTGATGAAACGGACGAGCTGGACGGATTTTCCACGGATAGCGAAGAGGAAAAAGCCAAACCATTCGTTGATGATGTGATTGACGACGACGGTGACGCTGACTTCGAACCGGAAGAGGACGCTGAGGAAGACGAGTAGAGCACCCCGGCACACCGTGACCCGCAATGCCCCGTACCCGACGTCAAGCGTGTTAGTCTGAAATGCTTGCGCGTATATCGAAACAGGTCGTTGATCCATGATGACAGAGAATATTGACTACTATGAGACACTGGGCGTGTCGCGTGACGCCTCAGTAGCCGAGATCAAACGCGCATATCGGCGACTGGCCAAACAACACCATCCGGATGTCAATAACCACGATCCGGAAGCCGAAACGCGATTCAAAGCCATAAACGAAGCTTACCAGGTGCTTTCGGACACCGACAAGCGGGCAAGCTACGACAG
>CAYSLA010000011.1:4227-6774 GCA_964431685.1 uncultured bacterium
ATGTGTCTGGAATGCGCGGGGTCAGGGGCTGCTCCGGGTAGTGAGCCGATCACGTGCGTGGTCTGTGGCGGGGCCGGACAAGTGCGCCAACAGCAGCAGACACTCTTTGGAACACAGATTCGGGTGATGCACTGCTCGCGATGTGACGGGTCTGGCAAAGTGATATCTTCCCCGTGCCCGAAGTGCAATGGCAACGGCAGATATCGTGACACCGTAGAAAGAAAGATCGACATTCCCGCCGGAGTGGACACCGGCATGAAGATCCGGATACACGGAGAAGGGGACGCCGGGTTGCGGGGCGGATCCCGAGGCGATCTCTATGTTGTTACGCACGTCGCTAAACACGACCTCTTTGTCCGCAAGGGAGACGATCTGTGGTGTGAAATCGGCGTGAGTTTCCCGCTGGCCGCACTTGGCGGTGTAGTGGATGTTCCGGTCATAGGGGGCTCGGCTGATCTGGGAGTTTCGCCAGGAACTCAGACCGGAGAGGTCTATTGTCTGCGTGGACACGGTATGCCCGATGTGCGAGGTCGGGGCAAAGGAGACTTGAACGTAGTGGTCAAGGTAAACACTCCCACGAAACTCAACGATGAGCAGAAGTCGCTGTTGCGCCAGTTGGCGGAGTCTTCCGGAGAGGAAATACGGGAAGCCAAGGGCAAAGGGTTATTTGAACGCGTGAAGAACGCGTTTGGCGGACTATGAGATGGGCTGAGATATCGATCCAGGCGGATCGCGATGCGCTTGACATTGCGTCCGATGTGCTTATGAACGAGGGGTGCGCCGGAACCTTGGAGAGGCAATTGGACGACACGGACTCGTCCTTCGCGATGTGCAGTGTAGGTTACCTGCCTGTTGACGATCGCCTGGAAGACACTCTGAACCGAATGAGGGCACGCCTTGAGCGGTGCGTCGAAACAGAACCGTCCATTCTGTCCCCCGAAATCTCAATCAGGTGGGTTGAGGACGAGGACTGGGCAAATGCGTGGAAGCAGTTTTTCAAACCGGTACGCATCGGCAAAGTAGTCATCAAGCCTTCGTGGGAGTCGTATTCGAGAGAACCGGACGATGTCGTCGTTGAACTCGACCCGGGCATGGCGTTTGGTACGGGAACGCATCCGACAACACAATTGTGTCTGTCTGTCCTTCAAGATATTATCTCCGGGGATGAAGTGGTCTTCGATATTGGCTGTGGCTCCGGCATCCTATCGATGGCAGCGGCCGGACTGGGTGCTGCTCAGGTTCAGGCCATCGACAATGACCCTGTAGCGGTTAAGGTGGCACGTGAGAACGTCTCCAACTCTGGGTTGGCAGGCACCATCTCAGTGTTCGAGGCCAATAGTCCTGCTGCCATAGGCGGCCTCGCCGATGTAGTTGTTGCAAACATCATTTCCTCAGTCATCATCGACATGTCCGCGCCGCTGGCAGCGAAAGTGCGACCGGGAGGTCGATTGATAGCGTCCGGCATAATCGCTGAGAGGGAAGATGAAGTGACTGCCGAGCTTCAATCAGTTGGTCTGCACCACGTTGAGACCCGCGCAGACGGTGACTGGGTGGCGATAGTGTTTCGGCGGTGACCATTGAGCAGAGCACACACATTCTATGTCGCGCCAGACAGCATTCACGAAGACTACGCAGTCATAGGTGGTGACAAGGCGCGGCAGATAGTTCACGTGCTCAGACTTGGGGTTGGTGCGCCGGTTCGGCTGATAGACGGCGCAGGTAGCGAATATGCCGCCAGCATCTCCGGCATTCGAGCCAATGAGGTGTCTGTTCGAATACTGGGGCACCAAACGTGTGATGCGGATGAGCCGGTTCGAATCGTAGTCGCCGCGTGCATGCCCAAGAGTGACAAGCTTGAGTGGATAGTGCAGAAGTGCACTGAACTGGGCGCTGGCGATTTTGTGATCTGTCATTCGGAGCGAGCCGTTCCTACACCGCACGATGAGAGGATTGACAGACGCCTGGCCCGCTGGCGGAAGATCGCCGAAGAAGCCTCTGAGCAATGCGGTCGAGCAACGATCCCGCTTATCAAGGGCATCTGCACGTTCCAGGAGATGATTCACGAGATTTGCGGTTGCGATGTGGCTATGTTTGCCCACTGTTCACAGGAACAGAAGACAGTTCGCGACGCTCTGAATGTGCGGTCTGAGCCGCCTCGCAGTGTTGGGGTCGTCATTGGCCCTGAGGGGGGTCTCACGACAGACGAGGTTACGGAATTGCTGGCGTCGAGTCTTGTTCCCGTGACCCTGGGGCCCAGAATACTAAGATGCGAGACAGCGGCCGTAACGGCGGTAGCGAGCATACTTTTCCATTTGAACGTCGTCTGAGCTCTCATCCCGCCGTTGTTTCTGACAAGCGTGTCCCGAAACAACTCAATGAGTGAATCACGGGCAATGATAGCGAATCTTGCAGTATGCATGCAGGAATGAGCGAGCGCACGGATAATACATTAGATAGAAGACAGGCCGAATGCCCAGCGTGGTCGGCCAGTCGGGCAGTGACAATGGCAATTGAAGAAACACACAGCCTGGGTCTGACACAACTTAG
>CAYSLA010000011.1:6874-11137 GCA_964431685.1 uncultured bacterium
AACCGAGCTGGAATTGAGCGCACACTTCATCGCATTTCAGCCATACGCAACCGCCAGGGCAAGATAATTGGACTTACGTGCAGGATAGGCAGGGCGGTCTACGGCACGATTGACATCATCCGGGACGTTGTTGAGAGCGGCAAGAGCATCCTGCTGCTCGGCAGGCCGGGGGTTGGCAAGACTACCAAGCTTAGGGAGATAGCGCGGGTGCTTGCTGACGAGTTCAAGAAGCGCGTGGTGATCGTGGACACGTCAAACGAGATTGCCGGAGATGGCGACATACCCCACCCTGCCATCGGACACGCGAGGCGGATGCAGGTGCCGACGCCGGATCAGCAGCACGCAGTAATGATAGAAGCCGTCGAAAACCACATGCCACAGGTCATCGTGATCGACGAGATCGGCACTGAGGCTGAGGCATTTGCCGCACGCAGCATCGCCGAGAGAGGTGTCCAGCTCGTAGCAACTGCACACGGCAACTCCCTTGAAAACCTTCTGATGAACCCAACACTCTCCGATATGATTGGCGGCATACAGACAGTCACTCTTTCGGATGAAGAAGCCAAGCGTCGAGGCACTCAGAAGAGTGTGCTGGAACGTAAAGCTCCCCCCACATTTGACGTTCTCATTGAGATCACCGAGATGGACAAACTGGCGATTCATCTTGGGGTGGCGAACACGGTCGACAAGATGCTTCGCGGAATAGCGCCTCGCCCGGAAATTCGGGTGCGCAACCCGGAAGGCGACGTGAAAGTCGTGCAGGCAGCGGAGATGCAACAGCCAGAGCGCGAGTCCGAGTACTCTCACGCGGGCCAGCCATCTGTCAAGGCCATGCCGTCAATAGTCAGGGTGTTTCCCTATGGTGTCAGCCGAAATCGACTTGAGCGCGCCATACGGGAGATGAATGTGCCCGTGCAGATCAGCAAGGATCTGGAGGGATCCTATGCAGTCATCACATTGAAGAGCCACGACAAAAAGGGCGTTCCTATGCTTGAGGAAGCAAGGCGCAGGAACAAACCCGTATATGTTGTCAAGAGCAACACCTATGCGCAGATCGCCGGTGTGATGCGCGATATGTTCAACCTCGGACCATCCTCTGATGAGGAAGCGGCGATCGACAATGCCGAAGAAGCAATCCAGAAGATGATCCAAACCGGTGAACCGCAGGAGCTGCTGCCGCAGACATCCTTCATCCGGCGCTTGCAGCATCAGATAGTTGAGAGGTACGATATGTCTTCTGAGAGTATTGGAACCGAACCTTACCGTCGGCTGCGTATATTCAAGTGAATAGAGACGGAAAGGGATTCTTTCTGACTCTGGAGGGAATCGAGGGCGCCGGCAAGACCACGCTCGCGGCGCGGTTGGCTGACGCATTCACCCAGGCGGGTGAGCAGGTGCTTGTTACACGCGAACCTGGTGGCGATCGCATCGCGGATTCCATTAGGTCGCTGTTGTTGGACGTGGAAGCGGAGCTTGTGGACCGCGCTGAACTCCTGCTATTTGAGGCGGCTCGCGCGCAGAACGTCCGTAATGTTATCATGCCTGCACTTGATTCGGGATGCCTGGTTATCTGCGATAGATTTGCGGACTCAAGTGTTGCCTATCAAGGCTCTGGCCAGAATATCGACCGTGAGTTCATAGATACCGCGAATACTTTCGCGACTTTTGGATTGGTGCCTGATCTTACACTGGTGCTCGATCTTCCGGTCGAGGTCGGTCTGGGCAGACAGTCGGCCACTGACCGGATAGGATCGGTTGGCCGCGAGTTTCACCAACGGGTGCGTGAAGGATTTCTTGCCATAGCCGGTCAGGAGCCGGAAAGAGTGACCGTCGTGGACGCTCTACTGCCTGCGGAATCGGTGGCGAGAATGGCGTTTGACCTAGTATGCGATAGAATAACGAAGATGCAAGGGAGGTACGCGACTTGAAGCTTGTTATCGCAATTGTCCACGAGAGGGACAAGCAGAAAATCGGAGATTCGTTGCTCCAGGCAGGGCTGCAGTTCACTGTGATTGCTACGACGGGTGGATTCCTGCGCGACGGCAACAGCACCATGCTTATCGGAACACCTCAAGAGCGGGTCGATGAGATCATGGAGCTCATTCGAGGTTGTTGTTCGATGCGAGAACAGTTTGTTGCACAGCCTCCGTTGGACATGGTTGGCACTGGCGGCATGCTGATGAACCCAATAAAGGTCAGCGTAGGCGGTGCCATCATGTTTGTCGTTGACGTGGAAAGATTCGAACGTGTCTGAACCCGCGGGATTCGACCGGATAATCGGAAACGCGCTTGCCAGACGCATTCTCGGCAAGGCGGCTCGCGGTCAGTGCCCGGCACATTCATACCTCTTCATCGGCAGCGAGGGAGTTGGAAAGCTAACCACGGCCATACAGTTTGCCAAGGCTCTCAACTGCCAGGAGCCAATCGACTCCGGTGCCTGTGAGGTTTGTGCTACGTGCAGACGCATAGAACACCAGACAACCACTGACCTGGTCGTCTACGCTCCGGAAAAGAACAAGACAGTCATTAGCATTGAGCAGATGCAGCGGATGCGGGAGTTTTCTCAGCTCAGGCCCACCACTATGCGGTGGAAAGTAATGATTCTGGAAAGGGCTGACGCGCTCGGGGACGAAGCGGCGAATTGCATTCTGAAACTGCTCGAGGACGCACCTGAGTATCTGGTGGTGATCCAGGCTATCACCAATCCGGCAAGTGTGCTTGCTACCATACGCTCGAGAAGCCAGGTGGTCAGGTTTTATCCGCCAGGCTACGATGAGCTATCAGAGAGGCTTGCAGACTGCTACGGTGTGGAGCCGGAGAAGGCGCGTTTCCTCTCCAGATTTGCCCTGGGGTGTCCGGGAAAGGCAGTCACCTATTCGAGCGACGAGTCATTCCTTGAGGACAGGGATGAGATAATCGAGTTCAGCGGTCAACTCCTGGGGGCCGACAGATGGGCTCTCTTGGCCACTGCCGCTTCGTTGAGAACCTCCGGCTCTGGCAAGTCGACTGGGGCACAAGAAGATATCGGAGCGGAGGACGCGGATTCCGAATCCGATGCCGACAACGATGCAGGAGAAGGGCAATCACCGGCCGAAACCAGGAAAAGTGCTGGAAGATCGCAGCGCGAAACAGCAATGCACCGCCTTGCTCTTACCATATCGTGGTTCAGGGATCTGTTGGCGGTGAGAATAGGCGGTGACAACGCTACATTGATCAACTTGGACAGGCGTGACCAGGCTGCAACGCAGTCAGCGATGGCTCGGTCTGCTGAGTCACTGCTGCGGGCTCTTGACGTGCTCGTCAGCGCTCGGAGCGCCATTGCTTCCAACGCGAATTCTCAGATAGTAACTGAGTCGCTCGTACTTCAGCTCGCCTCAATCGTGAGGCAAAACTAGATCTATGGTCAAGGATAGGAGAGTTTGATATGGCACGTGTTTACAACTTCAATGCCGGGCCGGCTGCGCTTCCACTGCCGGTGCTGGAGAAGGCTCAGGCTGAGATGCTGGAATTTGGCTCCAGTGGGATGTCGGTCATGGAGCTTTCACATCGCTCCAAGGATTTTGCTGGCATAATCGAGGCAGCCGAGGCCAATGTCAGAGAACTGATGGGCGCAGGTGACGACTACGCAGTGCTGTTCCTGCAAGGTGGAGCCAGCCTGCAGTTCGCTATGATTCCTGCCAATCTACGTCGCGATGGCAAGTCGGCCGACTACGTCGACACCGGCAGTTGGGCAGGCAAGGCGATCAAAGAGGCCAAAGTGACCGGGGCGGTTAATGTAGCGTGGTCCGGCAAGGACGAATCGTACATGCGTGCTCCCGCGCAGTCCGACCTCAAGCTGTCCGATGACGCCGAATATGTTCACATCTGTTCGAACGAGACGATCGGCGGCATTCGTTTCCCAGAATTCCCCAAGACGAAAGCTCCATTGGTGGCGGACATGTCCAGCGAGATAATGTCACGCGAGGTCGATGTCTCCAAGTTCGGAATGATCTACGCGGGCGCGCAGAAGAACATCGGTCCGTCCGGTCTGGCGCTGGTCATCATTCGCAAGGAACTGATTGAGCGCTGTCCCGACACTGTGAACGTCATAATGCGTTACAAGACACAGGCTGACGACGGAAGTCTGTATAACACTCCCAACACCTGGGGCATCTATATACTCAAACTGGTTACGGACTGGGTCAAGAGCCTTGGAGGAATAGCGGCCATCCAGAAGATCAACGAGGACAAAGCCCAGACACTCTACGGCCAACTTGATTCGTC
>CAYSLA010000011.1:11237-19786 GCA_964431685.1 uncultured bacterium
CCCTGGTTGTAGTTGGCCCCTTCCGAGCTGAGCGCATCAAAACACCCGCCAGTCACCGGGTCATACAGCCATTCACCAACCGAGTTTCGCCCGAAGAACCAGTCGAATGAAATCTTGGCGAGACGCAGGTACTTCGCGTCGGCGGTGGCATCAAACGCGGCGAGATATGACAGCGTATGGGCCATGGGATCAACTGGCTGTTGGTCGTAGAAAGCCCTTTCCTCTCCGCGCATATACCAGCCGTTGCACCCTATTGGATAGAGAACATCATCCAATACGCATACACTGGTCAGGAATTCCAGAGATTCGGCCGCAACTTTCAGATACCTCTCCGAGCCACTGATCTGATGCGCCATAAACAGCGACCTCGGCATGATTCCATTGGAGTAGGTCATTACTGGCTCGAACCAGCGCCAGTCATCATCTGACGCAAAGTCATAGAGCTCGCACATAAGATCAGCGGCGCTCTCAAGAACCTGTCTTACCGCCTGGCTGTCCGGTTCCTGCTTGAGATAGTAATAGCAGCCCATGCACATATACCCTCTGGCCCTGAGGCTGCGGGTAAACGGAACCCACCTCAGCGCTCGGTCAAAGAGCTGCTTGGCTACTTTCTTTACGTTCGGATGCAGGTCTGCCGCCAGAGCGTATCCGCACGCCCACAGCACCCTTCCCAGACAATCATCACTAGCCTGATCATCCAGCCACACCTGATCAAACGACATGAAGTTGTGGAAGTGTCCGGAGGGAGTCTGAGCGTAGTGCAGAAAGCTCAGATATGTGCTCACCACCCGCAGAACCTGGCGCGAACCAGTGCGCTCATACTCCATTATGGCGGCTATCAGGGCTCTCGCATTGTCGTCTGTGGTATAGCCGGTGCGCCGATTGGGTATGGAAAAAATGGCGTGCTGGATCACTCCAGTCGAGTCGGTGAGTGTCTCGAGATGCTCAAAAACGATTGGAGGGTAAATGACTATGCTCCTGTCTCTTGCCCGCGCCGCAGGAGAATTCTCCTGAACAGCTCCAGATTGTCGATTGCTACGTTAAACCACGCAGCCCTTCTTCCGTAGGCGTACGCGTTATTCTCCAGTTCAGTCCGAAGCGCAGGGTCATCAAGCACTCTGCAGACAGCACCCGCGATAGCCTCCGGATCGCCAAATTCGACAAGCAGACCCCTGTTGTCTCCCAACACCTCTTCCGCATAAAGGTATGCCGTGCTGACAATGGCCCTTCCGCAGCCGAGAGCATACGCGAGCGTACCGCTGGTGATCTGGTCCTTGCTGAGATACGGCGTGATATAGACATCGGTCGCGCAGAGGTATCTCACCAGCTCATTTAGAGAAAGGAAACGGTTGTTGAAGCGTACGTGATTCTCAAGGCCAAGGTTGGCAACCAGATCGTTGAGGGAGTTGCGGTATGATTCGCCTTCGTGCTTCCGCACTCCGGGATGAGTCTCGCCCAGCACCAGATATATGGTCTTTGGGTGTCTCTTCAATATCATTGGCATCGCCTTAATGGCGTTCTCGATGCCCTTACCGCGGCTGATTAGTCCGAACGTCGACATTATAGGGATGTCTGCACCTACTCCAAGAGCCCGTTTGACGCTGGAGGCCGAGACACGGTGAACGTTGGGCACTCCGTGAGGTATGACGGCCACTTTCTTGGGGTCGATACCATAAACGTCCACCAGTATCTGTTTGCCTGTCTTTATCATGACAATCATGGCGTCGCACATCCTGCCCAGTTCCTGGATGATGCGCTTCTGGTTTGGGCTGGGATGCTGCAGTACCGTGTGACAGGTTACAACCGAAGGCTTCTGGAGAGCTGCGACCAAATCCAGAACATACTCGCCGTCATCTCCGCCAAAGATCCCATACTCGTGCTGAATGCTCACAATATCCACGGCCGATCCGTTGACGTAGTCGGCAGCATCGAGATAACTCTGCCTCTGCTCTTTGACGATCTGACAGCGCACAGTTCTGTCATAGGGCTCAATTTCGTTATCCCGCTTGACCGCTATTACCGTGGGTTTGGAGAACGGTGAGTACTTGGCAACGGATTGAAGAACGTCCCTGGTGAATGTGGCTATTCCGCACTCAGTCGGCGGATAGGTGGCAACGTAGGCAGGCTCGATCTTGTTCATCGATTCCTGGAGAGATCTAAACAGTCTGAGGTCTTCGCTCTTGATCCATCTTACTTCGTCTCGCAGCGCCAGTTCTTCAGGAAGGGAGGCGTCTACGGTCTTCTGCTCGTCAGCCATATATCTATGAGCTCCTTGTTCAGGCGCCGGTATCGTCTGTCCGCTCTACCGCGTCTTTCTCATTATCGTATATCGGAAAGACTCTCTCCAGACCGGTAATCTCAAATACCTTCAAAATCTGGGGTCTGTCGCACACTATCGAAATCCGCCCATCCTTTTCTCTTATGCGCTTCAGTCCACCTACCAGAGCGCCCAGCCCGGAGCTGTCAATGTACTGCACGTTAGTCATGCTGACGACCAGATTCCGTGCGCCATCCTCGATCACACTGACCATCATTTCTCGGAACCGGCCGGACGTGTAGGCATCCACCTCGCCGACCAGATCGATAATAGAAGCCCCGGAGTAGCTTCGCACCTTGATCTCCAGATCCATTTCCATAAAAGTACCACTCCTCCTGAGACAACTGATGCTATTCATCACAGGTATGCAGAGACAATTCCAATGCACCCACAACTCCTGTGTCCCACGTATGATATCACTTCGGCCCCGAAACGGCAAATTCTGAACCTGCCTTCAGCCCAATTGCAGGCAGGTAAGTTGGACACCAATGGTGTATTAAGAACAGGAGGGAACGAGAAGATGTCCGATATCGCAATCATTGGTGGAACAGGGCTGGACGAGTCCGGAGTATTCACATCCGGCGACAAGGCCCTACTGCAGTCACCATTCGGTGACGTGGAGTCCGCTCGTGTGACTCTCGGGGCTACTACGGTAGCCTTTGTCCCACGCCACGGCTTCAGCCACACCGTCTTACCCAATAGAGTGAACTACAAGGCGATCATCGCCTCACTCGCGCTTGCTGGGGTGAGCAGAGTATATGGTGTTTGCGCTGTAGGCTCCCTCCGGCCCGAAGTTCCGCCAGGCAGCGCTGTTGTTCTGACGGACTTCCTCGACTTCACGCGAGGCCGCCAACGTTCATTCTATGACGGTGAAGAGTCGGCCGTAGTTCATACTGACTTTACGCATCCGTACTGCCCAGCGCTCTCGTCCGCGATCGTGAACGCTCAAGTCAATGCTGCCGACCTGATGGATCACAGCGCGGTGTATGCGGCGGTGGACGGACCGCGCTACGAGACACCCGCGGAGATTCGTATGTACTCCTCGCTTGGTGCGACCGTCGTCGGGATGACTAATGTTCCTGAGGCAGTGCTGGCGCGAGAGGCCGGATTGTGCTACGCAGGACTCGCCGTAGTGAGCAACTTCGCCACCGGAGTCTCTTCCGAGCCCCCGGATCACGACAGTGTCCGGGCGACCACACAGCGTGCTATGCCCTTGATCGAAGCATTGTTGACGCGAGCCGCGGAGGCCGCGGGAGACCCCAGGGAGTGTCACTGCAGTCACAACTCCAGACATTTCCGTCAGCTCTTAGAGACTCTGATGGGTGATTCGGCATGATACGACATGGACATCCATCACAGTTCATACTGCCAGCCCCAGAGGAGATAGCACATGAGGCGGTTGCCCTTATGTATCAACGCCTTGCCGAACGTACCCTCGTGATGGGCATTCTCAACGTAACCCCGGATTCCTTCTCTGACGGCGGACTCTATGATGGTCCGCAAGCTGCCGCTCAGAGGGCTTTGGAGATGGTGGGTGACGGCGCGGACATAATCGACATTGGTGGAGAGTCTACCCGACCCGGCGCAGAGGAGATCAGCACAGATCAAGAGATCGACCGGATAGGCCCCGTTATCGAGCATCTGTCGGGGCGCATCGATGTACCGATTTCGGTCGACACAACGAAGGCGCGAGTCGCAGTTGCGGCCCTTGAGATGGGAGCCTCCATCATCAACGATATCAGTGGAGCAGCATTCGACCCTGAGATGGCCAGTGTTGTCGCCCAGCACCGCTGCCCGGTAGTGCTCATGCACATAAAGGGCACGCCCCGAACTATGCAGCAGTCGCCGACCTATGTGGACCTGATGGGGGAGATCAAGGAGTATCTGGCCAAGAGGATAAGTGTCCTTACTGCCGCGGGCGTAGATGAACGGCTGATAATTCTCGACCCCGGATTCGGCTTTGGCAAGACGGTGCATCAGAACCTCGAGATGATAGCACGACTCCACGAACTGTGTGAGATTGGCAGGCCAGTACTAATCGGCACCTCGCGCAAGTCCACGATTGGGAAGGTTCTGGGGGATCTGCCCGTTGATGAGCGCGTCGAGGGAACGGCGGCTACTGTCGCGCTCTCCATCGCCCAGGGCGCTTCGATAGTGCGAGTCCACGACGTGAAGGCGATGTCGAGAGTCAGCCGGATGACCGACGCGATAGTTCGGCTATGACTGTGTGCCCGCCCTCCGCCTTGCGCCGACTATCCTGACTGCGGCAAAGACGCAGGCGGCTGCCCCTACCGCGATCATAATGGGTCTTGAAATGTCACCGTGCCATGCATCCACAACGTAGGGCCGCCAATCGGTGAGCAGGTAGTTAAAACGTCCAATGAACAGGGTCAGTCGGCCCATTACCGTGGCTCCGAATATGGCGCCAAACGCTATCATCAGAAACCATCGGCCCAGTCTCGATACCTTCTGGATTGCCTGGCTCTTGTGGTCAAAGCTGAAGAAGAAATACGCCATCGAGCACAACAACACCACGTAGAACACCAGAACGTTCATCGTAGCCCACAAGTTCATACCGGGTTTGGCTATCGGTTTCATTGATGCACCCAGTTGAGGGAAATAGATCTCGTAGAACTCGCGGAAGATCCCACCGGCAGCCAATCCCATGAACAGGCCGAAGATGATCCGGCTGATCCACATGTGTTTGCGGCTGTATACGAAGTAGAACATGCTTCCGGCAACCGCGGCGAACGCCCACTGCCATATCCCCTGCCCAACCATCGGCTTCCACCACTTGGGGTACAAAACCTGAGACCATGTAATGTAGACACCCAGCCCAGATGCCAACCCGATGAATACGTGTTCAAAGAACCGGTAGAACTTGTTCTCGCCGTAAAGAACCGAGTATACGGCGAACGTACACAGTGCCCCGCACCATGCCGTTATAGCAGCCCCATACTTGCTCAGTAATGCTTCCACAGTCTAGCTCCGCCCATTCGTCTGACGACGGCGATTGATCAGATAGCCTGCATTGCCCAACACTATCAAAAGAATGATGAATACGTGCGCGTATGATAGCGCCAAACTAGTAGCTGCCGCGTCAGTGCGAACGTCATCCATACCGAGAAGTTTCTCGTACTGAGCAGCCCCGATAACTCCATTGAGCATGCCAGCCAACTGGCCGGAATCGAGGAAAGGGTAAGCCTCAGTAGCCATCACAGCGGTTGGGCAGTAGACCAATGGTATCCGTTTTGGCATGGTGAAATACGCCATCCAACTGGTCACGGTTGCGGAAGGGGTAATCTCCACTACCGCCCCGACCTGCTTGTGATTGCGAACGTTGCGCATGGACGGCAGCTCACTGAGTTTCTTTCCGAACCTGTCGTGTCCGACAACCTTCTGGAAGTCCTCAGCCATGCCGCTCGCCACAACGAATATGGGTGGGGGTCTGTAGCCGGAGTGTGCCCAGTCAACCCCATACTCTCTGCCACATTCTTTCTGAACCCGCTCCGCTATCTTGTAGGTCCATATCGCGCCTTCCTGGTCCCAGCTTATCATCAGAAATGGAATGCGATTCCGGAAGAGATGGCGCACTATCGCTTCGGTCTGAGGACCATTTTCTGCGATTGTCCCCGGCCCCCAAACGGTTGACACAATCACTATCTTGCCCGGCGGAACTGACTCTATCGTCGCGAAAGCCCGCTCCACCTCATCAAAGACGACGGTAGGATGTCGGCCCGAACGTGCGACCAACGGGGCCAGGACAACGATTGCCACTGCCACGTAAAGATACCTTCTGTCAATTCTCTGGAGCTGGGTCCAAAAACTCATCTAGAGCTGCCTGTCAAAGAAGCTGCCTTTCTCCAGACTCAGCCATATCCTGAGTCCCATTGCGAGAGAGCCCACAGCAATGCCAAGCGCCATAGCGCGCTGAGCTGCCATATTGGGGCTGGTGAGTATCCAGTATCCCATCCTTTCAATGCGGAAAATCGAGAAAAATCCGGTCTTGGGCAACCAGTCTGTGAGCAACGCACCTACCGGAACGAGCGCCAGCATAACAATGGCGGCGGCTATCATCAATAACGCTGATTCTGCCGAGCGAATTCTGAACGACCGGTATGCCGCAGAGACAATGTAGAAAGCTACAAGCGAAAACGTGGCTGCGTTTAGCGAGGTCAGGAATCCCGTGAACAGTATATCGAACGCCCCCGCAAATACCTCGCCGTTCGACCCGGACACAGAGTCCTTGAGAAACCCCGTGGTCAATATGGCAAAGAATGACACGAAGAAAGCCAGGCCGTTGTACCACATCCCTTGTTTCATGCGAGACAGCGACTTCCAATGGATCTGAAACAAGTTGGTGATGCCGATAAGCACGGCGAAGCTGCCGATGACAATAGAGAGGTCCGCGACGAGCGGCTTCCTGGCCGTGAGGTAGTTCTCACGGGGGATCAGAAACTCGATCGAGTAGAACAGACCGGCAACGAATGTGACTCCGACTACGACCCACTTGCGATATCGCGAGGGCAAGGCACACAGCGCGGCGATCACGATGCCGCCGACAACCAGCGCGGCAAGAATCATCCACAGTAGCGCCAGACCGTGTTTGGGTTCGAAGAGGCGTGACAAGAAACCCATAGTCGCGCTAAAGCCCCCTCGGGAAGAAGTCCAGGAACATCTTTCTCAGATAAGGGACCGCCGAAATATCAGGCGCGAGGGCAGAAACGGTCGCAAACACGGTTCCCAGTAACACCAAACCGATCAACAGCAACTTCCCGTAGTCCTGGCCCACCAGACTCCCGAGAAGCGTCGGCTCGCGAGACAGATAGGCACTTGCGGCATAGTACTCATCGCCGATTATCGTGTAGTCGCAGGCAACAAGAAAGAACGGGACCTGTGTGGTCTGAGGCGTTCCTGCAACCTGGATAGCCCCGACCATCTGACCATTCTCCGCAATGATCAACGACTCAGCGAAGAAGTCACCGAAGTAAAACGCTGAAGCAACCTGCTCGCGGTGCTGTATGCCGACTACTCCGGACGCGAACGCAAACTGGCGTTCAGAAAGAAAGCGCACGTCGTCCGGCACAAACCTCTCAGGGTAGCCTTCGGTTGCATAGGCATCCTTTGTGACTTCCTCGGCAACAGTGTAGAGCAGCGCGTCAGCAAGCGCAACGACCACTCTGGTGCCATACTTGGCTGCGTGACGCACAACGTGGGAGAGAATTGCCATTGCCTGCAGACCTACGATGCCGAGGCCGCTGAGTCCAGGCAGATACAAGATGGGTTTGCCCATCTCTGTAGCCCTCCCAACTGCTTCGTCAAGCACCGTGAGCCCAGGAATTCTTCTGATGAACAGTTGCGCACCGCGGCGAGCCGACAGTATCTTGAAGAGGATAAAGAACACCAGTATCCCTTCCACTACCCAGACCATCGGATTAGCGAACTCAGTGCTTGAACTCATTGGCCCTACCCGCTATCTGACGATAGCATCTCAATCTTGTGAATCAGGCGATCAACATTCTCCGGTGTCTGGAGTATCAGGCTAAGCCTGGCAACTCTGGACGGACCGATGAGAGGTCCCAAAAACGGCATCGCAGCCGCGACCCCCTGCCCTGCGAGGAAGGACAGAGGTTTGTGGGACTCGAGAAACAAGACTGCAGGCGCCTCCAGACGTTTTTCGACTATCCGCCGAGCGACGGCATCGAGAGTGGCATCGATTTCGCCGTCAAGAGACTGTTCTAGGGAGTTTGCTTCTCGCATGTCACCTTCCACAAATCCTCTACAAACCCTATGACCTGCTCGGCATTGCCGTCAAATCTCAGATAGAGTCCACGGAACGGCTCAAGCCTGCGGTTGCCGCCGCACGTGCTCAGTTTCAGGCCCATATCGTCCACATAGCAGTTGGTTACCTGCTGCCTGGAGACCCGTTTCTTTCGACCCAGACATTGCGACACTGCGGCGTCTTCGTTTATCTCATATCTTACAGGGCAGAAGAATTCCGCAAGAGATATCAGCAACGCCAGCGTGACGGCCACGCCCGCTACCGGGCCAACATACCACCAACCTGCCATGGCCGCGAAGCCGACAAACGCTATGGCAACTGCGCCCCTGCTCAGTTGCTCCCTAAGCAAGTGCACTGTCCACGTGAGATTTGGCGACTCCAAGCAGCTCACCCCACCTTGTCGAAATTATAGGTGCCAACTCTCGTGAGTGTCAACATGGCAACACCCTG
>CAYSLA010000011.1:19886-41191 GCA_964431685.1 uncultured bacterium
AATCCCCAACTCCTGGAGCTCGACGATGCCGGGTTGACCGTCAACAATTCGCACTTTGTGTTTATAGGAAATAGCACTGTGCGCTATCTGCTCCTGAACTGCGAGCAGGCGCATCTGGTCCATCATCGGAAGAACAAGAGTGCACTTGGTGATCGCGACTTCTGAAAGAGCGGTAAGCGTATGATGGCTGAGGCCCTGGTGTCTGGGTCGCGGGTCCGCGAAACTGATTCTGGCAGCGGCAATTGCGTCCCCGCCCAGAACGTTGACCGCATTCACAATCTCGCCTTGCTCAATAGACCCGTAGCCGTACTTCGTACCGGAGCCGACGTTACCCGGACCCGGGCCAACAATAGCCGCCTCAGCGCCGACAACGTTCCTCGCGGCTATCAGCGCTGTGTAAATGTTTATCGCCTCTATGTCCCCGCCGAACGCTTGCCCGGAGGTTATTGTCTGAGCAATCAGTCCTTTCGACCGCAGTTCTGTTGCCAGCCTGCTGAAGCCAATCGGAAGTGATGCTGAGTCCGTCATTACGTAGGCTACCGTGGCGTGAGGATGAGTATGCCGTTGAAGAGCTCCCGCTACAGGTGCAATCTGGCTGTGAAGCTGGCAGACGACCACAGGCATCGATCCCAGCGAGTCAAACGCTTCGATCGCAGATCTATGTGGTGAGTCCTCTTCTTCTACGGACAGAACCGTGTGCTGCACTGGAGTGTATCTGCATTTAACAATGTGACCAGACTCATCACCAGCCGCGCCGTCAGGATTGCTCAGATTCGCCAGGACGAAGTGGTACCCGCCCGTCCCCAGGTCCTTTTGACAAGCAGTGGTATTGAGCAAAACCTCGTCTCCGACGCTCACATCGCCCGTGAGATGGGTGTATGCAATCGCCCGCGAAGTAGCACCGTCAACCTCTACGGAGATTTCAAGTGTGTCACCGCGAGTGCATGTAACGTCAGTCACGACTCCGCGGGCTCGACTAAGCAACCCCTATTTCCTCCACTCGGAGGCTGTCTGGATCAAGGCTTTGGCGTACTTCGCCGCTGTCACGAGGTCGTCCACCGCCATGTGCTCTTGCGAGCTGTGCGCGTTATCGTATCCGACTCCGATGACAACCGACGGAAACCCTGCGTCATTGAAGACATTTGCGTCGCTTCCACCGCCACCATCAACAAGTGAGGGCTCGATTCCCAGTCTGGCACAGGCAGCCGACGCGATCTTCACAACCTCGTCTTCCTTGGTCCACCTGAATGTCGAATACTCACGAACGTGCTTCACATCAATGGTTGCGCCGAGTTTTTCGACTTCTTCGTTCAGGAGACCAATCATATGCGCGACCTGCGCATCCAGTTTCTCGTTGTTGCGGCTGCGCGCTTCGGCCTTGATGAAGACCTTTTCACAGACTACGTTACGTGCTGTACCGCCGCTGATGACGCCAACATTCGCTGTGGTCTCGAAATCAATCCTGCCAAGCTTCATTCTTGCGATGGCGTTGCTCGCAGCCACAATCGCGTTGATGCCGGTTTCGGGCGCCATGCCTGCATGTGCTGCTCTTCCCGTGATCTCGATATCCATTGCATCATGGGTAGGAGCGCTCACCGTTATGCCGGCAACTGGCTTCTGGCTGTCGAATACATAGCCGTACTTGCCCCGGATACTCCCCGGATCAAGATGGCGAGCGCCGAGCAAGCCAGGTTCCTCGCATACGTCGAAAAGCAGTTCAATGTCGCCATGAGGCTCGCCGGACTCCACGATCGACTCCACCGCCTCAATCACTGCCGCGATTCCGGCCTTGTCATCGGCGCCGAGCACTGACTGCCCATTGGTTCGGTATTCTTCTCCATCAACCACAAACTCGAGTTTGTCTGTGGGTTCGACGGTATCCAGGTGGCAGCTCAGGAATATGCATTCGGAGCCAGGCAGTGACCCTGCCTTGAACGCGACTACGTTTCCAGCGTTGCCTCCGATCTTGGGGGCCGTGTCGTCTTCAGTCACCTCAAAGCCGAGCTCGGTCATTCTGGCCTTTACGTAGTCCGCCATCTCCCGCTCGTGCCGGGAAGGGCTGTTTATTCGAAGCATCTCCTCAAAAGTCTTTTTCAGACGATTAACGTTGATCAATTGTCACCTCGTGAGTGTTACTTTGGTGAGACCGCGAGGATGGTCGGGATCGCAGCCTCTGATGGTTGACAGATGGTATGCAAACAACTGCCCGGGCACGACGTACAGCAACGGACTCAGCTCTTCCTGCACTACTGCGTCAAGCCTGACGGGCACCGTCGCCAGGGAAAGCATCTCCTGCTCACTGCTCAATATCACGGTTTCCGCACCTCGCTCTTCGAGTTTTCTTGCGATATCGAGCATGCTGCCGTAGGTCTTGCCCGGAGCGCCGATAAGAAAGCACGGATCCCCGCTGTGAACTGCGGCGATTGGGCCATGCACGAAGTCGGCTGCTGAGTACCCTTTCATCTTGAGATAGCTGGTCTCAGCCAGTTTGAGTGCAGTCTCAAGAGCCGTGCAGTAGTTGAGCCCGCGCGCGAGGACTGTGCCGGATTCCATGTATCGATACCTCTCAGCGCGCACAGCGATCTCATCCTCTATCTTGAGCACTTCATCCATCACATCTGCGCACGCGACCAACGCGTCTATCTTGCCTTCGTCTCCAGCAAGGACTGCGCTCAGTATGTAGAACACAGCAAGGGACGCCACGTAGCTCTTGGTCGCCGCGACCGCTTTCTCTTCTCCGGCGTGGCACAGAATGGTATGGTCTGCCATCCTCGCGTGCGTAGAGCCTGGGTTGTTGGTGATCGAGACTGTCAGCCCACCGGACTTCCGCGCCTCCGCCAGACACTCCGCTACATCCGTGGCCTCTCCGGACTGTGACACGCCTATCACCAGCGCTTTGCCCAGCTTCACTCGTCCAGAGTAGAGGGTGATAACCGACGGATCTGCCAGTGCGACAGGCAGGCCATTGTTGATCTCAAGCAGATATTTGCCGTAGATTGCGTTGTGATCAGAAGTTCCCCTGGCAGCGATTTCGACAAACTCGATATCTCGTCGGGCTACCTCGGCGGCAATTGACCTGGCATTCTGGATTTCTGCGTCCACCAACTTGCGCAACACACTCGGTTGCTCTCTGATTTCGCTTAGCATATATGACATTCAAGCTATCCTCCATTGGATTTGCCAGATAAAGTCTACCGTGACGCATCGGGTAAGTCAACGCGAACTTGATACAAATGCCCAAAGAGTCGTAAAATTACTGGTCTGCGCCAGTTTCGCAGTGCTGTCTGAAACCGCAATTTCTCAGAGGCGACGAGCGCGTCCCTGATCTCGTACACGACAAGGCTCTTGTCTTCTTGAGGCCAGAAGTGTGAGATGGGCTGCTACCTGCGCGGACGGCAGATTGCAAGCCAATAAGGGTCTCACGACACGTGAAGTGCCCTGAGTCCGTCGAATATAACATACAGGAGAACCGCAATTATGTCTGAAACAAGGAACGCGAAGCTGGACCTGCTCGCGGTAAACACGATCAAGTTCCTCGCGATAGACGGTGTCGAGAAGGCTAAGTCCGGACACCCTGGCCTGCCGATGGGCGCGGCCGACTACGCGTTTGTGCTGTGGAACCGCTACCTTCGGTACAATCCCAAAGACCCGAAATGGCCCAACAGAGACCGCTTTGTTCTTTCAGGCGGTCATGGCTCCATGCTTCTATATTCGCTGCTTCACCTGGCCGGTTACGATATGCCGATGGAGGCATTGCAGTCGTTCCGCCAGTTAGACAGTCCGGCAGCCGGCCATCCGGAATTTGAGCTTGAGCGCGGCATTGAGACTACAACAGGCCCGCTTGGTCAGGGTATCAGCAACGCGGTAGGTATGGCAATGGCCGCCAAACGCATGGGCGCTCTGTTCAACAAACCGGGCTATGACATCGTTAGTCACCGCATATTTGTCATTGCCAGCGACGGCGACCTCATGGAAGGAATCAGCCATGAATCCTGCGCTCTGGCAGGACATCTGGGACTGGGCAACATCGTTGTCCTCTACGACGATAATCAGATATCAATTGAGGGCAGTACCGCCCTGGCATACAGCGACGATGTTCAGAAGCGCTTCGAAGCCTACCACTGGCACGTTCAGAAGGCCGATGGGCACGACCACGCAGCAATTGCGGCGGCATTGGATGCGGCGTGTGCCGAGACCGACAAGCCAAGTATCATAATAGCCAAGACTCAGATTGGCAGGGGCGCACCAACCAAAGCCGGAACCGCATCGGCACACGGCGAGCCTCTGGGTGCGGAAGAGGCCGACGGAGCGAAGAAGCTGGCGGGATGGCCGGTTGATCAGAAGTTCTACGTGCCAGACGAAGTACGGAAAATGTTTGCGGAACGAGCCACCTGTCTTCTTGAAGACTACAAAGCGTGGCAAGATATGTTCAAGGAGTACTGCGCCAAGTTCCCTGAGCAGAAGCAGCTCTGGGACGATGTGTTCGGTAAGACCGTCCCGCCCGGGCTCGAGGATACCCTGCTGGCGAAGTTCGACTGCCAGAAGCCAACTGCCACACGAGCGTCATCGGGGAATGTCATACAGGAGATTGCGGCACTGGTTCCGGCGTTCTGGGGTGGCTCGGCCGATCTTTCGCCAAGCAACAAGACAGATGTTAAGGGCGGAGGCAGTTTCTCAAGAGAAAATCCCCTGGGCCGCAACATTCACTTCGGCGTCAGAGAACACGGGATGGCCTCGGCCGTCAACGGGATGGCGGTATACGGCGGCGTTATCCCATATTGCGGAACGTTCATGGTCTTTGCCGACTACCTTCGCCCTACCCTGCGTTTGGCTTCGCTTATGGGCCAGCAGGTGATATACGTGTTTACGCACGATAGCATATTTGTCGGAGAAGACGGACCGACCCACGAGCCTGTGGAGCACCTTGCTTCATTCAGATGCATACCGGGAATCACCACGATCCGTCCGGCAGATACCGCTGAGACCATTGTGGCGTGGGCTGTGGCGCTTGAAAACAAGATGCCTACAATACTGGCGCTCTCGAGACAGAATCTCTGTTCGGTCAACTCGGACATCACGGCTGCCAAACAACTCCGAAAAGGAGCGTATGTCGTGCGGGACGCAGCAAAGATTGACGCGATCATCATTGCCAGCGGATCCGAGGTCGAACCGGCGATAGGCGCTGCGGCAATGCTGGAGGGCAACGGGATCGCAGTCAGGGTGGTTTCGATGCCGAGCATGGAGTTGTTCGACGCACAAGACAAGGCCTACCGCGATTCGGTTCTTCCCCCGAGCGTCACGAAACGAATCGTAGTAGAGGCCGCCGGGCCGTTCGGTTGGCACAAGTATGTGGGTATCGACGGGCTGCTTCTCACAATGCACGGATTCGGCGCCTCAGGACCTTACCAGGAACTCGCCTCAAGGTTTGGCTTCACTGCGGAGTCTGTCGCGGAAAAGGTGACTGACTATCTGAAGTAGCCTTTCTGAGTGATACGAGCAACAGGGGCCGGATTACGCAACTTCTCCGGCCCCTGCTAAGGTGATGCTGTATCTGTATGTCATTTCAGAATGACACGGAGTTGAGATTTCTCCCTGTGCTCGAAATGACACGTTCAATGTTTGTGCATTATGCGGACGCGGCTTATGCAGCCTTCCTGTCCGCGCCCGGGAGGGCGTTGCCCCAGGCCATGATTTCTCCGCATTGCCGCAGACCATCTCGAACGTTGTTTACTACGTACTCCATGTTATCCGGGTGGGTGTCCGCCACCTCCGCTACATCCTTGAGACTGACATCCAGTCTGACACCAAGTATGTAGTTGCGGCCAAGCCTTTTCGCCAAAAGGTTTCCCGCGCTGACTGCCCTCGCCAGATCTTCGTGTTCGCCGGCCCCCTCAGGATTGTGATGATGCGTTATGCCAGCAACCAGTACTTCGGGAAACTCCCACTGTCTGGCCAGGTCGCCTCCAATAAGTGCATGATTTGTTCCCAGGTAGCTCGTCTCCGAGCGAACCATCTCCCATTCATATTCGCGACAGGCCTCAACAACCTGTATGAACTTTGCCGGGAGCGCGCGAGCTATTATCAGCTTGCCGATGTCGTGCAACAGTCCGGCCACGAAAGCTGATTCGTTGCTTCGCTTTGCCCCGTGATATAGAGAGTAGAGCGATTCCGCGGCCACCGCGCAGATGACTGAGTGAATCCACATGTCCTGCCAACTGAACCCCGGAAACATCTTGCGTGGAAACAGCGCATCTATCACGGAGGCGGATGCGGCGAGGTTTCTCACTGATCCGAATCCGAGCGTAACCACAGCATCAGTGATATTCTCTGCCTTGCTTTTTCTACCGAAGTATGCGGAGTTCGCTAGACGAAGAACCTTTGTGGAAAGCGACTGATCAAGCTTGACTACGTTGGCCAGTTGGTCGGCCGTGGCTTCCGGAGAGTTCGCTATCTTCATTATACGAGCCAGAGTTGCTGGCATACTTGGGAGATCAATCTTCCCTGACGAACGCCCGAACATTCACCACCTCCAGAGAGCAATTTTCGCACTCAAAGTGTTATTCCCGATTACCTGCCGCAAAGCACATAACCTTTTGCCCTGACCGTGCTCCCCACGCCTATGCCGCAGCCGGACGGAGTGTATGGTGAAGGCATCCACCGAGCAGGTGGTCGTTGGGCACGTGCCCGAGACGCCTGCACTTGAGGTCCATTCTTGATTGATGGAGGCCAAAAATGTTATTCTTTCGTTGGCGCTTCGCGCGCACGGAGGCTCTCTGATTTCCATGTCGAACTCTTCCATCACCGGTACGCAGACCGGCTCAGTGGGTGTCGTCGAGACTCACTACTATGATCTTCCTGAACCACTTCTACTGAACTGCGGGAAGACTCTGGGCCCAATCAGACTCGCATACGAGACCTATGGGCAGCTCAACGCGGATAAGTCCAACTGCATACTGATTGTGCACGCGCTTACAGGCGACGCACACGTCGCCGGCTTTCATAGCGCCGACGACAAGCGGGCTGGTTGGTGGGATAACATGGTCGGTCCGGGTAAGGCGTTCAACACTGAGAAGTACTTCGTGCTGTGTTCCAACATTGTCGGGGGATGCAAGGGCTCGACCGGACCGAGTTCGATCAACCCGTCCACGAACAGGCCTTACGGACTGGACTTCCCTATGGTGACAATCCAGGATATGGTGAACGCTCAGAAGTCGCTGGTAGAGCACCTGGGTATTAGCCGGCTTCTATGCGTGGTCGGCGGAAGCATGGGCGGCATGCAGGTGCTTCAGTGGACGGTAGCCTATCCGGAAATGGTGAGGCTGGCCATTCCCATTGCAACCACAGCGAGGCTCTCGCCTCAGGCAATCGCCTTTGACGCGGTTGGCAGACAGGCCATAATGGCTGATCCAAACTGGAACGGCGGTGACTACTATGGGGGAAATCCTCCGAGCAGCGGGCTCTCCGTCGCGAGAATGATAGGCCACATCACCTATCTCTCGGATAGGTCGATGCATCAGAAGTTTGGCCGCGGCCTTCAGGACAAGGCATGTCTGGACTACAACTTCAAGACTGAGTTTCAGGTAGAGAGCTATCTCAACTACCAGGGCGACTCTTTTGTAAAGCGGTTCGACGCGAACTCTTATCTGTATATCACGAGAGCCATGGACTACTTTGACCTCTCAGAGCCGAGTGGCAGCCTGGCTAAGGAACTCTCCCGCGCCACGTGTGCGTTTCTAGTGGTGTCATTTTCGTCCGACTGGCTGTTTCCAACCTACATGTCCAAGGAGATCGTGTCGGCCCTCAGGCGCAACAGCCTGGATGTAAGCTATGCTGAGATCCAGAGCGACTATGGCCACGATGCTTTTCTCCTGGAGGTTGAATCCCTAAGCCGTTTAATTGTCAATTTCCTCGAATACGCTGACCCGGACAGTAATCGATTCGATGAATACTAATCACGCAGCAAGCAACAACGCTCTCGAATCAGTCTTCAAAGAAAGACCTGAGTTCAGGCACATCATCGATATAGTTGAACCGCGAAGCAGCGTGCTGGACCTCGGATGCGGGGAGGGTAACCTGTTGCGGGCACTGCAGGTTTCAAAGCACGCTCGTGTTCAGGGAATTGAGGTGTCAGATACTGCAATTCAAGAGTGCGTAGCAAAAGGCCTCTTTGTCTACCACGGCGACTTGGACGAGGGGCTTGCTGACTTCAACGACCATAGTGTCGACTATGTTATCCTGACAAACGTAATCCAGGTATTGCACAGGCCGGATTTCCTCATCAGGGAAGCGGCGCGAGTCGGCAAGCACTGCATTATATTAATCCCGAACTTCGGTCACTGGAGGGTTCGACTGCAACTCATGCTGTTCGGAACTATGCCCCGCACTCGTTCCCTGCCCTACGAATGGTATGACTCGCCTAACATCCACCTTACCACGATACAGGACTTCACGAGATTCTGTGAAAATCACGGGCTTGAAATAGTGCAGAGAACTGGTTTTGTACTGGGCGAAGGGAAGTGCAGAAAGGTGAGGACGAAGCCGAACTTCTTTGCGGACTATGCCATCTTTGTGATTCGGAAGCCTTAGCTGCGCATTCCGGGATCTATTGATTATCGAGGCCTTGGAGGTGTCAGATTGGGAGAGCTCACCGGGAAATCCGTATTCATTACTGGGGCGAGTAAGGGAATTGGCAGAGAGATTGCTGCGCTGTTTGCAGCGGAGGGCGCCTCGGTTGCCGTCGCTGCTCGCAGCGTCTCTGCGCTGCAGGATCTTTGTGCCGGTATCCAGCAGGCTGGCGGAACCGCCATTCCCGTGCCGATGGACCTCTGTTCGGAGGAGTCAATCAAGGGCGCGGTTGGTCAGGCGACGGCACACCTTGGCAAGATAGACATCCTGGTGAACAACGCCGCTGTGATAGCCCTCAAACCTATCCACGAGACTGACACCAGCACGTGGGACCAGGTCATGAACACTAACATCCGCGGGCTCTTCATTACTTGCCGGGAGGTCCTGCCTGGGATGCGGGAGCGCAGGTGCGGCCGGATACTCAATCTCGGCTCAATGGCAGGCAGGAGAGGCTACGTGGAACAGGGTGCATACTGCGCTTCGAAGCACGCACTGGTGGCGCTGTCCAAGGTGCTTGCGCTCGAGAATCAACAACACGGCATCAGAGTGAATATGCTCAGCCCAGGCGGGGTGCTTACTGAGCTGTCCAGAGAGCTTCGCGCATTCCGGAATGAACCGGAGGACTCTCCGGAGTGGATGACTTGCGAGGAAGTGGCGAAGGCAGCGCTGTACCTTTGCACACAAGACGGCGCTGCTTTCACCGACGAGCTGGTGCTCAGACGGTTCGCTTCGGAGCCCTGGCGCTAGTCGCCGACATTCTCGAACAATCGCGAGCTTACAACCAGCCCGCACGAATCAACAAGGTTGATGAAGCAGGCCTTTGCACCCGACGGGAGAGTTGCGGTCGCGCGATTCTCAGCATCAATGGTTGCGGGAAGACTATCCCACTTTCTCTCCTGCCACGCGCCTGTATCCTTGGTGAAGACAAGCTCAGCGTGCTCTACGGGTCCGGTGGATTCCCACGTCGCCCATACCTCGCGGGCTGAGTGCCCCTGGCCAGTGATCGATGGCAAAGATTCAGTTCCTCTGCAGAGAGAATTGGCGAAGGCGAAGATTTCCTCAGGATTCTCCCCTGGCCCTCCGTGACCGTGCTCCATTCTGATGCGCACGCACGTCTTGACATCACCCTGCGGGCGACCGGCGCATTTGTCCAGTGAGTTGAGAGGATAGGCGAAGTCGTTGGTTCCGGTCACCCACATTATTGGCATCTTCGTGTACTTCAGGTGGACCGACGGATCCCACATACCCAGCCATTTGTCCGCATTCGCCTTACCCATCTCCTGAAATGTGGGCAGCCAGCAGGAGTCTTCGCCAAGGTATCCACAGCCATATACGGGAACAGCGAACCTGAAGCGCTGGTCAACACCGGAGACAATCGACGTGAGGTATCCGCCCCACGATATCCCCGTGATGCCAATGCGATTCTCATCTACCTCAGGAAACGATCTTAACAGCGAGTGGGCAAGGATCACGTCAGCTACGGCGTGGAAAGTCCACTGGTCTTCCGTGTTGTCGCCGATCTGGTCAAATCCTCCCCACCCTGCCGGGCCGCCGGTGCCGTGTCGCTGCCAGTTGCTGTACTCACCTTTGGGCACGCATCCGCACGTGTCCATTGCTATGGCAGCATATCCCCTGGCGTTCCAAAGCCGCACCCAGCTCTCAAAAGCGGTTCCCCCTCCACCGTGAACAAGCACCATCGCAGGAACCTTCTTGCCTCTTGCAGCGGAGGGAATGCCGTAGTACGCAAAAACGCGGGTAGGTGTTCCCTTGTATGGCAATCCTTCGTAGAATATCGACTTGACGCTCCCATTCTTCTCGTCATTGGCGCGCAGCTCTGGTGTGCGCAGCAATTCTTCGTAGAATACGGCATTGCTTCCCTGAGGATCAAGGCCTGCGGCGTCGTATACTTTGGGCGCACGGCTCAGCGACTCCAAATTCCACACTGGTGGCTGCAAACACGTCCCCTCATATCCCACTCCTCCAACGCTGAGCACGGCAAGCGCGTGTATCCCGGTAACCAGCATTTGACTAAGCACTACAAACTCCCTTCGACCTGCGAATCACCGTCCTTCTCCACAAACTGCAATACCCCTTCGACATCGTCCGCAGAACGTGCCCCCAATTGTAATAGCTCTTCCACCAACGCCGCGCCTTCACCTCCAGTGAAATCACGGTCACCGACTGAACGCGCTCGCAGCAGCAGTACTCGCTTGCCATTCCGCACTGCGTACAGGCAGGCGCGGACGTTTGGTATGTTGCCGTGACCTATTGGAGTATCCGAGAGGATAACCGTGTCTGCGTCGTCAATCATTGTGTGCTGCTGGCTTTCATCTAGTCTAGTAACCGGTGAAAACGGGTGAAGACGAACAAACGGAACGTCCAAAGCATCAGCCACTTCCTGATCCGCGTCACCGACGGTCAGCATACCCGCGGTTACTCCGTAACCTCTGCGGAGGAGTCTCGCGATGATCGGAGCTGATGTCCCTCCGCCTCCGATGACGTGAACTCGACCCGGAGTGCCCAGAGGGTCCTCTGAAGGTCGAACATTGCCTTTGATACCCGCGATGACGTATGGTCTGTGTGTCGCCGGATGCTTGCGCACCCACACCTCCGCGCCATAAACCTCGCGAATTGTGCCCGCGGTGATGACTTCCTCAGGCGATCCGACCGCACGAACACGTCCTTCACCAATCAATGCCAGACGCCCACAATACTGGCTCGCCAGATTCAGATCGTGGAGTACCGCCACCACCGTCAGACCCTGGTCGCGGTTAAGTCTCCGTATCAGGTCCATCACCTCAAACTGAAAGCTGATATCCAAGTGAGATGTCGGCTCATCAAGAAAGAGGATGCGAGGCTGTTGTGCAAGTGCGCGGGCAACCATAACACGCTGTCTCTCTCCGCCGGACAGGTGCGAGATCGGACGATCCGCCAGATCTTCTGTACCAGTCATGTGCAGCGCTTCCCGGGCAATTTCGTAATCGGATTCTCCCTCTACTGCAAATCGGCCCATCCAGGGAGATCTGCCCATCAATGCGACCTCAAGCACAGTGAAATCGAACGCAGTGAATGCGTCCTGCGGCACCAGTGCCACAAGGCAAGAGAACTCTCTTGCAGACATACGATATGCGTCAGATCCGAGGATGTTGACTGATCCGGAACTCGGCCGGAGCGAACGGGTGATTACGCGGAGAGTCGTGGTCTTTCCGCACCCATTGGGACCTATGATTCCAACGAACTCCCCCTGCTCCACCTGCAAAGTAACCGATTTGAGGACGTCTGTGTCATTGTAGCCTGCACAGACTTCGGTGACTTGGACGGCGGCAGGTGGTGAATGCGAGATCACTGGTTACTTCCGGGCCCGACAATGAAGATTATACTGCAATTCTCGAGGAACCTTGCAGTCTCGTTCTCGATCTTGATCCTGTCTGCGTCCGCGTCACTGATCACCGGGTCGCACTTTGAGGTACCACCGGCTCTGGCAATAGCTCTCACAAGCAGAGGCGCGCTTCCGGCCCGCGGCAGTCCAAGGGCTTGTTCCAGTGTAGTGGCGTATGCCACAAGCCCCTTATCAACCAGGATGTCAACATTCCACTCCACAGTGCCCAAAGCCTCTTCGCCGCTGGGTCTTCGGAGTTTTGGAGCGAGGGCACGCTGAATCTGCAGCCCAGTGCAATCAACGAGAAGCGATGTGTATGGACCTGATGACGAACTGTCGATAGCGACGACATCGGAGTCAAGTCGCTTGTCGATCTTGACGCCAGACGGAGAAAGTGGAACAGACTTACTCCGCAGTATTGCGCCGCCGGGACCATTGGCTCCAAACATAGGACACCTGACCGTAACACTGACCAGTGTGTCTCCACCCACGGATTCCCGCTTCTCATCAACAGCTTCAACATTCGCAACATAGCCCTCTATGCGCTGGCGAAGCAAGGTGTCCGTCACCATGTAGTCTTTTCCTACAGCGTAGTAGGAGATGCTGGTCCCCTCAATCGCCATGAAGAGGTTTGCTATAGCAGCCATTCTCGCGTAGCTCTTGGCCTTAAGATAGGCTTTGGCGCGGTTGGGTTCCTCTTCGTCGGAGGGCATGGCCCCTTCGCCTGTCGCATAGTAGTATCCGGCGGTCCAGTCGATTCTCGCCTTGTCCAGGATGTCCACCACTGAACTCCCACTATCCGACGCAAAGCAGATGCCAGTCGTGAAAATGAACAGCACAGCAATTGCTGTGCTGAATAAAGTGTGCTTCTCTTGCATGCAGCCGAAGCAACCCCAAATCCTGCCTGGTTTCGCCGAAACCATCACTAGCACCTTACCTATTGACCATCGATAGCTACCCCAGATCGAATTCTGGCGGCAATCTCAGAATTGGGATTTGTGTTCTGAAGATTCTGATACTCAGCGTCGGCTTCATCAAGCAAGCCAACCGATTCGTACGCGACGCCCCTGGCAAGGCTGGAAGAAAGATAGTCCCTTTCAACCTGTTCAACAAAAGCGAGACCTTCATCCGATAGAATCTTGACGCCAGACGCCTTCGAGTTTGTCCAGTCGTCCGACTCGCCATATCTCATCCCTACCATCCAAAAGTATAGCTCGCCACGACCTAGAGAAAGGTTCGGCTTCATCCAATTGTTCGGCGTAACCTGTTCGAATAGCACCTGACCACTCTCGTCCGTCAGCACGAACCGATATGCTTCCGCCATGTCTACTTTCGACCACTTGAACGTTGGGATCACGCTGCGCACTACAGTATTGACCGGGTGCATCAGCTCTGGGCCCTTCCCAGATGACCTAGCCAGGTCTGAGCTTCTCACATATATGGTATTCATGGCCACGACATATTCTGGCGAACGTTCCACACCGCCGGTCTTGAGCTTCTGCGCCACCAAGGACTCCATCCTCTGGTCAGGATTTGCCGAACCGTTCCTGCGTGCAAGAACCAGACGACCGTCCTTACGCACCAGAGCATATCCGCCGTCCTTGATGAACTCCTTTGCAGCTTGTGCGACCTTGTTAACGCGTCGTGAAGGGCTCTTTGTCGCTGCGTCGCGAGCCGGCACGGTTGTCGGAACATCGTTCGGTGCGGATAGCGTAGCACTATCTGCCACATTTGCGGCTGTTTGTTCGTCAATTCCAGGCGCTGGTACGACTACATTTGTGTCGGACCGCGTGTTGGCGGTCGAGGCCACCTGGTCGCGTGGAGCGTTTCCGCGGTGTGAAAAAGAGAACGCAATCCCGATCACCAGTACCGCGCAGGCGCTGCCTACAGCAATCAGCCTTCCAAGGGACTGACGCTTCGTTGCACTCCCATAACGCCCAGGTCTTACAGCAAGCTCACCGCCAAGTGATGCTCTCGCTCTCACTGCGGACATCGCAGCAATTGCCTCTGTGCACGACGCACACGAAGCCACGTGATAACGGACACAGTTCATGTCGGAGCTAACTTCCACGGAGTCCAGCAAAGCTGATAGCTGTTCATACTCTGGGCATTTGTCCAGACCCAGGCAGTGATCAGCAAAACTCACAGCGCAACCAGACGTGACAAGATTGCTGGCCAGCAAGTCTTTGCACGCATTGCAGGACGAAAGATGATCATCTATCTCGAGCATACGGGACGCAGACATTCGCCCGGACAAGAAGTCGCATATTTGAGCTTTGTTCAAGCAGTTCATCGCTGGAAGCCCCTCCACTACTGCTAATACTAGACGAGAGCAGTAGTACTCCATCGCCTATTGACGCGTCGGAATCTGGTCTGGGAGTGGAAAAAACTGGCAAGAAAGACGGATATCAATGACGAGTAAAGCTATGATTGGTCCTCGGCATAGAGTGCGGACTTACGCATCCGCCTGCGAATCCTGCCCCAGGCCTTAAAACGGATGCTGGGGACTGCTCGTACCTGCACGTCCAAAACCTCTGCCGTCCGCGAATCTGCCATCGGCAGAGCGCCTATCAAAGAAGCCATCTCCTCCCTGCTCACCTCCAGGGCCTGCGCCAGTTGGCTCAGCCCGACCTTTGCCGCTATTATTGTGGCCTGTTCCGAACTCATTCCGTAGAGTACCGCTCTTTTCTGCTTGTCGGAGAGTTCGGCGAACTCGTTCCAGAACCACGTCATAACTTCGTCGAACCAAGAGGTCTCGACAACGTCTCTCTCGATATCCGTGTCCGACGAGATCAGCCAATCCACGAGCGAGCCGCTCTCGTCATCGTCAACAAACGAGTCTATTGAAACTGTCTGAGCAGGCTTCGCCTGGATCAATTCGATCAGGGCACTTGTGATTATGTCCACGCCCACCGGCCCTCCGCAATAGTCCAGTACTGCAGAGACCAGTTCGTGCAGAGGCAACTCGTTCGGATTAACGTTGTTGAGACATCTTACGCGGAAAGATTCCTGCTTTTCCGAGAGTTCTCTGCACTTGGCGTTCGCAGGTCTACGTTTCTGCCACGAGTCGAACCCGCACATCCGGTCGCCGCTGCTGTTGTCATACCACATAGCAAGACCACGCACGCCAGCTCTGCCGGAGAGTATCTCCATTAGCTCAATCTTGAGGTTGTACCACTTTGGCCGCTTCTTTCGGATGGCATCCGAGTAGCGGTTGTGAACCGCCTGACGTACAAAGCCCTCCAGATGCTTGATTTCGGTGTCCGATATCCCCGCTCGAAGTGCCTGCACCTTGCTCCACACTGCGAGCAGGCATTCTTCCTCAAAATCGTCGATGTCGCTGACTTCCCTCTTGCCGATGCTCTTCTTGACCAGCGCGGATATGATCTCGGTAAGCCTGAAGGCAATGTCCGAGGCATCGTTGGATGTACAGGAAATGTACGCCTCCAGCAGTTGCTGCGGGCTCATATCACGTATGTCTCGGCGTCTGTCACCAACCAGGGCTTCAGTCATCGGTATCGGTGCGCCTCGATAGCAGCACCGCCCGTTTAGTCAGCCCTGCCGTAAAGCGCGATTGTCCCCCAGTAGAAAGGATGCGCGTACTGACCAGATTCTATCATCTTTGTCTGCATCTGTCTAATAGAGCCTGACCGGGAGACGCCCGACGCCAGGGCCTTGTAGAACTCAGACATCATTTCGTACGCCGCGTTGTCAGATACCTTCCAGAGTCCTCCGATAACGGTCTCCGCCCCTGCGAGTGCGAGAAGCTCCGCTGTCCGAACAGGCCCCGAAGTCAGGGGGTCGGCTGAACCTATGGAATCGCACGCAGACAGAACAATCATTCGCAGCGTGCCACAGTTATCTCCAAGCAGGTCTGCGGCCTTTACCGTTCCATTCCCCCCCGAATCTGGCGACAGAGCAAACTCCACGTTGATGAAGTTGGCGTCGGCAGCGTGATGGACGGCGAGGTGCATTACTGAGCTGCGGCCACACTCACGAAGAAACGCGTCGCGGCTCGCCAGTTCCCCAACGTATACGCGGCTGTTTCCGTAGATTCCCGAGATGGCCTCGGCTTCACGTCTTGCTCCCGGCAACTCTCCTTTCGGATCTGCGAAAACGGCCAGTGCGTCACGGTTGACATCAAGTGGCTTGCGAGAAGTGTCAAGCATCCCTGGCAACATCCCCGGAGCAATGTAACTGACATAATAATCCTTAGTTACAAACCGTGCCGGCTGGCCCGGTTCCGAGAGAAGCAAGCAGTGCATTGGTATCCCGGCGAGCTCAAGGGGCAGTGCAAACACTACGTGCGTACAGTCAGTCAGGTGATTATCAACGCTCGCGAGAAGCTTCAAGTAGAGAGAGTGCAGAGGCTCTGCCATCTCGAGAAATGACGCCTGCTGCCAGTCGGTAACAGGCGGCACCGGTATGCCTGCAGCGAGACTCTCCTCACAGTTGCGAATCACGCGTCGCAGTGCGGCGAGATCAGAGTCTATAGCTGATCTTGATATCTCGTATTCCATCACCATAGACTTTCCGCGGCCACAGACGAATATGACCAGCGAAGACTCCAGAGCCATATACTGAACGAACCGGTATCCTGAGGGGAGCGAATTGCGGTAGCGGTAGAACTCCATTGGATTAACCGGCAGTGCGTTGTAGGTTGCGGGTTGTCTCGCAGCAATCGTCCAACACGTCTCGGCGAAATCAGTCCAGTTAGACGCAAGCACGCGGCCTTCAATTGTCATGCCGTCATCAGGTTCGCCTAACCCAGGTTGACCAATATCCCTAACCGCGAACGCCGCAACTCCTGGGTCTGTGCTCTTTTTGAGTTGGCCTACCCACTCTCCAAACCACGAGAAGCGCTTTGCCCTGTTGACTGCGGCTACGGCACCAGTTTCGTCTCCGTCGGCAAGACAACGTTCTACCAGGGCCGTGTTCAACGATACAGCAAGTGACTTTCGCTCTGCACTCACCGTACCACCCCGCGTCTCGGACTCATACCTGTCACCGACCTCACGAACCGCCGTCTCAAGGGTGTCGCGCGCTTCCTGTGAGCGCCCCAGCGCCGACTGGCACGCTGCCTGCTTCAACGCCGCCTCACCCGACGCCCACGGATCACCAACGCGCAATGACAGGTTTATCCTTGCCCATTGATAGTCGGCCAGTGCTTCCTGTTGTCTGCCCTGCTCCGCGAGTAGATCGCCACGTCTGATCCTGGTTTGAGCCGCCCAGCGAACGTTGCCAATCGAATCGATTAGCTCCAGCAGCTCACTGTAGTACCTGAGTCGTTCGTCCACACTAACTGCCGCGTCTATTGAATCTTCCAGGATAGACGCGGCCGCGATTCGCCGCTGTGCACCCATCGCGATAGAAAACGCTCGCTGCCTGGCGGCGGCCGCCTCGTTCGTCCTTTTCCAGGCCGCCAGAGAGCCAGCAAGCGCTCTTTCAGCCCTGATTCTGTCATCGGCGTTCCCCAACAGCGTGTATCGAACCACCAAACGCCGCCACAGCGCCACAGACTTCGATGGATCGTCCAGCAGAATATACGCCGCCGCCGCCTGTTCAGCCGCGCGAGCGAGCCTCAAGTACTCTGCGTCACGTTTGTGTTGCCTCTTCTCAAGCGCCTGAATGGCCGAAATGCCCTGAGAGACGGCCAGTTGCAGATACTGTGTGCGCTTGGTCGTCGCCGCTGCCGCCAGAGCCGGATGCCCAGCGGCCTTATAGGTTTTGGAGAGTTCTTCAAAGACGACCGCAGTCAATAGGTTATCGGTCTGCCGCACTGAAGCCTTCTGAGCCTCTTCGAGCAAAGACCGCGCACCATCAGTGTCTCCTCGATCCCTCCTGAAAGCCGCAGTGGACACCAATGCGCGAACAATTGCTTCATAGCTTCTCGCGGAATGAGCGTAAAGGCGAAACTGTCGAAGACCGTAAGATACCATCAGTTCAAGGGCCGCATCGCCATCACCCGCAGCACGCGTAGCGTCAGCGGCAAGCATGTACTGCTGGGCAGACTTCAAGCGGTATTCACCGCGGCTCGGTTCGGCCTCGGCAAGCTGCAGCCAGCGCCGAGCGGACTGAATGTAGATGTTGCTTGCTTCCGCATATTGTCCCATCTCCATTTTCAGTGTGCCCCAATCGGAATACGTCATGGCACTGGCGGGCCCAAGCCCGTAAGCAGAGAAAGTCCATGTGGCGGTCTCATAGCAAAATGCCGCTTGCCGGTAGTCAACGACACTGTAGAGATACTGCTCACCGAGTTCTCCGAGCACAATTGCTTCGGTGAGTTCGAGCCTCAGCTTCCGGCAGACGGCCTGAGCCCGACGCAGCGCGCTAACTGATTCCACCGGATAGCTGTCTTTCTTCTCCAGGCCGGCGATTAACTCCCGTTTGAGTTCGGAAAGGGAGACTACACGTGGGTCTTCGCCCAATGGAACTGGATCGCCGGCCCTGGGCTCAGGACTATCGCTGAAGAACCTGGCCGCCCAGTCGATTGTGGGGTCATCCAGTGCACCGCGCAGCGCCGAGGAGACCTGCGCCAGGTTGCGGATGTCAAGCGGAAGCTCGGAGAGATCGGCTATCCAGGGGGCAACTGAAAGGTCGATGGCCAGTTGCGAAGCCTCCGACGGATGGCGTGAAGCAGTAGTGGCCGCGACGCCGGGGATCCTTCTCGCATCTGAGACGGTCAGTTCCTGCAGAAGCCTGCCTTTTTGTACAGACTGTTGGGCTGATGCACATACGCACCAACTCAACACCAGCAGAACGGGCGCGAACGCGCAACCGACTCGCGTCAATGACAACCTGTTCCAGATGAAGAGATAAGAGAGCAAGAACACCACGGCGCATCCTGACCGCGAGGTTCGCTCCATTTGTCACGAGTCCAGAACCCCGCAACTCCCCGCCGGTCAGCTACATTCTAGCACAATTCCCGCACGCCCTCCAATTCCGACGCGGCAGCCTTAGTTAGTGCTCTTCGCAGGCAGCGGATTCGCCTTTTCGAAAGCGGCTACCTCAGCCTGCGCTTTCTTGATCAGTTCCAGTTTACGGTCTTGATCGATGCGCGCCAGTTTGGCCAGTGCGTCCACGCGGCTCGGTGTGTCGGGGTGGGTCGACAGGTACTTGTCCAGGCCTGACGCACGCTCCATGCCCAGCTTCGCCAGGGCCGTGACGGCTCCTTCCGGGTTGTAGCCAGAATCTCTCATAAACGCGAGCCCGTAGTGGTCGGCCTGGGTTTCCTGGCCGCGACTGTATCCACGAGAATACAGCGTATATACAACATTAGCCGCGAACTGCATGTCTCTGCTGCTACGGCCAAGAACCAATACCGCGATGCCTGAAGCAAGCATCTGCTTGCTGATTGCCCTGCGCCCGTGCTGGCCCGCGATGTGACCGGTCTCATGCGCAAGCACGAAGGCCAGTTCGTCGTCGTTGAGCATGCGGGCCAACCGCTGCGTAATCAGCACTGGGCCGCCGGGAGCCGCAAAAGCGTTGATGACGTTGCTGGCCAGAGCTTTGTAGGTGTATTCAAGCCCTTTTCGGAATGAGATGGCCGCCACTTTGTCTCCAATATGCACAACCCTCTCCTGCAGCGCCTTATCCGCACTGAGGCCGCCATACTCCTTGATGGCCTGAGCCTCGACTTCCTTGCCAATTGCGATCTCGTCGGCCTGCGAGACAAGCATTATAGCCTGCGCCGAGCCGGCCGCTGCGCCGGAAAGAGCTAAAACGGCTAGAGTAATGTAGAAAAGTCTGCGCAACATGACATCAGCCCCCATATCTAACGAGCACACCACATAATACAACTAGACGTTACTTGAACCACGAGTACCCCACAGAAATCAGGCTGGCATTGATACCCACGTTCGGCAGTCTGATGCCCCCGTTAGAAACGTGCGAAAACCTGTATTCGACACTAAGCGCGTTATCATCGTCCACGGAGTAGTGATAGCTTACGCCGAGCTGCTCCACAAAGTTCGTCCGTGTCCCGAGTTCGCTCGAGGGTTGTCTCATTCGCGACAGACCGAAGTGCGCTCCTACGGAGAGGCCTTCTCCGTTGCGGCGCCAGACGAACCGACGTACCCCCACGGTCCCAGACAGGCTCTGCCCCCAGGAGCCGTCGCTTGTCCACGTGTAGTCCAAGTCGAGCATGCCCTGCACGCTTGGAGAAGTAAACCAGGCATACCGCAGTCTTGCGGAGTCAAACTGAAACCGATCCTTGGCTGACTCAGGGATTCTGTGGTTTCCCCCCCGACCCAGCGACACCGATATCTCCTCGTCTCCCCGCTGAAACGAGCGAAAGTCCACACACCTCGCAGAAGCTGGAATAATCAACAGAGCAATGCCGATACATATCTTCCGAAACGACAATACGAATCCTCCCCAAGACCACGGAAACCCACATCCACGGTAATATCGTACCCGCCTCGCCTTAATCGGTCAAGTTCTGGGACCGTCAAATGTGGATGTCGTGGAACGCGTCGCCTGTGGTACGACTGCAGAATATGACACGCAGTGCCGTAGTCAGGCCAAACCGCGGCATTGACCCACATAGCGAGTTACACATATAATTCGGTGACTCGCCATCGTCTCGCGTGAGGTGCCGGAATGCTAGACAAGAGTGACGCAAAGATTGAGGAGATGTTCTCCCGGATCGTGGACAGGTACGACATCCTGAATACGGTTATGAGCATGGGAATGGCAGGACTGTGGCGGCGCTCTGCGGTCCGTCACGCTGGCATGTCAGGTGGCAAGACTGCTCTGGACATCTGCTGCGGTACGGGTGATCTCGCCTTTGCATTGTCGAATGCCGGCGGCAAAACCGGCCAGGTTGCGGCGCTTGATTTCTCAGAGGCAATGCTCAGAAGAGCTATGACGCGCGGCCGCAATGGATCAAGAGTGAGCTTCACGCTGGGCAACGCCCTTGCGCTACCTTTCCGTTCATCCTGTTTCGACTGTGTAACGGTGGCGTTCGGACTGCGAAACGTATCTGACGTGCGTGCCGCCGTAAGCGAGATGTGCCGAGTGACCTCCCCGGGAGGCCGCGTAGTGTGCCTTGAGATCGGGCGGGTCGAGAAGCCATTCGCAAGACACCTCTGGAAGCTGTGGTTCACGGTTATGTCTCCTGTGCTTGCAACGTTGTTCGGCTCTGACCAGGCAGCGTATTCCTACCTTGTTGACTCCGTCAGCGAATTCATGCGGCCCGCCGAACTCGCGGAGATCTTCTCCGACTGCGGCCTCGCTGATGTAGGGTGCAGGAAGATGGCTCTGGGTTCTGTCTTCATCGTCTACGGCGCGAAGCCTGCAT
>CAYSLA010000012.1:0-38754 GCA_964431685.1 uncultured bacterium
GCATGCTGGTTGACTGCCTTGAACCTGTCAGGGATCTGGGAGTGGAGACGAACTGCGTCCGATCGCTCGGTGGCGCCGCCGCGAGCGACGCTTGGCTGCAGATGAAAGCTGATATGCTTGGGCTGCCGGTCGAGAGGCCAGCCTGTTCCGAGGCCGCTTCGCTTGGCGCAGCAATGATGGCCGCTGTTGGGGTTGGGGACTACGCAAGCATACCTGAAGTCTCCAACGCGTGGTACCACACGCTGAAAGTCTTCGAGCCAAACGGACAACTTTTCGACGCGTACGCTGAGGTTCACGCCAAATACCGTGATGCCTTCCGGCGGGTCTATGATTAGCGCGCGAGACTGTCATGCCGAGACGCAGTGAGGTCCTGAATCAAGTTCAGGATCGGGGAGATTTCTCCCGGCGGTCGAAATGACATGGCGTAGCCGATCTTGAATAATGGAGGAACTAGACAATGTCATATCTTTTTCGTGATCAGAACACCGTTTCAATGGCTGAGCACATCAGCAGGAAGTCGCTCATCATACTGCCCGTGGGCACAACTGAAGAACACGGCCCGCATATGCCGGTCGACACCGATGCCCGGATTGCCGAGGCCTACGGTGACCGTCTCGCACAAGCCGTGCTGGACGATATTCCCGTGCTTCTCATGGATACCGTGCGGTATGGGTACTCAATGAAAATCATGCGACAGTGGCCGGGCACGGTTGTAGTGCGCAGCCGAGTGTTTATGGATATGGTGTTCGATATATGCAAGTCCGTGTTGGACATGGACTTCGACAAGCTCGTTATCCTCGACTGCCACGGCCATCACAGCGGGCCTTTGAACACGGTCTCGCGCGAGCTGTGCGATGCCACCGACAAGGCCGTCGCAGTAATCAGCCCGGCGGTTTTGTCACGCGACGCGTTCAACGCCGTGCGCAAATCGCCGCAGGGCGGAGCGATCCACGGCTGCGAGTGGGAGACCTCGCTGCTGCTTCACGTGGCTCCGGAAGTCGTCGACATGAAGAAAGCTCCGGTCGGTGACGAGATGCGCTATCACTCGGACTTTGTCGCGGGCGACGGTTTTATGGGCAAGCAACAGGTCACGTGGTCTACCTGGTATCTTCAGGAGAGTGAGAGCGGTGTGTATGGCGACCCTGCTCTTGCTACCGCTGAGACAGGCAAAGTCATCATGGACGCCGCAGTGTCCAGTGGGGCCAGGTTCCTGCGCGAATACTATAACGCCTGATCGCGACTTGTTATCTTTAGCGAATACTGAACACTGGAGATACCGATGAGCTGCAACGACCAAGTCTCAGAACCCTTTTTCTCACATCGATCGTGCTATGTGAACTTTGCCGAGCACCTGCTCAACTCGTGGAATGTCAACGTGCTGTTTCCGGACGCTCCGAATCGTTGGTCGGACGACGACTGGGCCGCATTCCTGAAGATGATTAAGTCCTTCGGGTTCAACTGCTTCGAGTATTGGGTGACGCCCGCGCTGTTCAACACTCCGGCCCTTGAGGGAGGTGGGATATACGGTGAGTTCTCACGAGCGATGCGCACAGCCGCAGACGTGGCTCGTTCGCTCGGCCTGCGCACAAAGGCTCTGGTTGCGCTCAACACCATAGGCCCTGAGTGGTATTTCGCCTGTCCCAACGTCCCGGAGGATCGAGCCCTTGTCCTCAAACTATGGCGGCACTGGCTCACTCAGCTACAGGGCCTGGATGTGGTTGGGATATTTCCCGGCGATCCCGGAGGATGCAACCGGAACGGCTGTAACTACGAGACCTTTGTGGACCTTGCCCTGGAACTCACGGGTCTGGTCAAGGAAACCAACCCGGAGGCAACCGTTGAGGTCGGCACGTGGGGCACGCCGTTCTCAGGCTGGGACGATGACATGCGCCGGATCCCGGATTGGGATGGTTCCTGGAAGATGCTCATCGATGAGAAGTTCACCACTCCGGAGACCCCCGTGCATATATGGAACGGCAATCAGGAACGAGCCGAACGCGCGATGGATCATTTTCTGAAGAGGCTTCCAGAGTTCCCGGCGGACACGATGGTTGCGATCAACTTTGGTTTCAGCCACACTGGTGATCCGATCCTTGGGGGTGACGCGCGCGAGTACGCTCGAGAGATCGCGAAGACCAACAGGATCAACACCTGGGAGTACTCGCTCTCAGAGGGCGAGCTTACCTGCTATCCGCACTGGCGGCTGCCGCACCTGGCCGCGAGGAGGCGGGAAGAGAAATCCACGGTTCCCTATTCCGGAGGAATGAGCTACACGATGTCGCCGAAGCTCAACTTGCTTACCATGTTCGCGGCGGGTCGCCTGTTCCACGATCCGGACGCGGATCCGGATATGCTTTCTCGCGAGTTCTGCGCGGCTGTCTTCGGCGAGGAACACGCAAGACTGGGCGAGTTGTTTGAGGCGTTTGAGGTGGTGCAGGGTTGGGGTCACTACCCCCGCAGGACTTGGTCGAGGGCCGCGCTGCGCAAAGCCTATGCTGAGATCATCGACCGCCTTCAGGCGGCGGACACGTCGGGCTGCAATCTGCCGCTGTTCCCCGACCCCGAGACATACAGGCGAGACCTTCTCTGGTTTGCCGAGCGGTTCCACGAGATGGCGGGAGACAACCCCGACCGTGAACGCATCCGCCGCGATTACTGGCAGCGGGCGCTGAACATCTACGACGTCATTCCGATGTCAGCCGACGAGCGAGCGGAGCTTGCAGCAAAGAACTTCTCGTCCATTCTGGAGAATCACAACCCCGGGCTGTAAGAGATACCGAAAACCCGAAACTGTCCGACGCACGCTGTCTTGAGCGTGTTTCGGGACTTGAGCGGAACTTGCGAAACGGAAGTCCCGAAACTCGGCATGCAGGTTGGTTTCGGGATTTCCGGGTTGGGTTGACGACCGCGCGCGCAATCCGTCTCCTGCGGCCCAACCCTCAAATCCCGAAACACCGACAGGCCGCCAGTCCGTAACAGTGAGGTCAGGTCGCTAGCGACTCAGGGAGGGTGTTTCGGGACTTGAGTGGAGCTTGCGGAACGGAAGTCCCGAAACTTACCGGCCCTTCTCCAACTCATTCACAAGCGCGGCGATCGCGATCCTCCCCCTTCTTGACGGACCCCATAATCCACCATTCCTGTGGCGATCAGTTTCTCGTAGTTAGCCGGGGAGATGTGGCCCAGGCTCGGAATGACGGTGCTCAGACCATTCGGTTCCCTATCTCTTGATATTGTAGAACGCTGCGAGGCCCGGATATCTGGCGGCGTCAGCAAGCTCCTCTTCGATTCGCAGGAGCTGGTTGTACTTCGCTACGCGGTCGCTGCGGCACGGAGCACCGGTCTTGATCTGGCCCGCGTTTGTCCCGACGACCAAATCGGCTATGAACGAATCTTCCGTCTCACCTGAGCGGTGGCTTACGACCGCGGTCCATCCGGCTCTCTTGGCCATCTCGATGGCGTCCAGGGTCTCGGTCAGGCTGCCGATCTGATTCACCTTGATCAGAATCGAGTTAGCTGCGCCCATCTCGATGCCCTTTGCGAGGCGCTCGGTGTTGGTCACAAACAGGTCGTCGCCGACGATCTGCACTCGCTTGCCTACCCTCTGAGTCAGTTTCACCCATCCGTCCCAATCGTCTTCGGCCAGGCCGTCTTCGATGGAAATAATCGGGTACTTCTCGGTCAGCCCTGCCATGTAGTCTACCATCTCGTCGGTTGTTCGGCTGACGCCCTCGCCCTCGAATACGTACTTGCCATCTTTGTACATCTCGGTCGCCGCCGGGTCCAGCGCGATGTGGAACTGCTCGGGGGCCTTGTAACCTGCTTTGTCGATGGCCTCGAGGATGATCTGGATTGTCTCATCGGTGGTCTTAAGGTTGGGGGCAAAACCGCCCTCATCTCCGACTGCAGTGCTCAGTCCTTTGCCTTTGAGGACCTTCGCCAGGTTGTGGTAGACTTCCGAGCACATCCGGAGAGCATCACTCCAGCAGCATGCACCGGTAGGCATAATCATGAATTCCTGCACGTCCACGGTGTTGTCCGCGTGCTTGCCGCCGTTAAGGATGTTCATCATCGGCACCGGCAAATCGCGGGCGTTGGTTCCGCCAAGATAGCGATAGGTCGGCAGGCCCGAAACCTGCGCAGCAGCCTTGGCACAGGCCAGACTCACGCCCAGGATTGCGTTCGCACCCAGTTTGGACTTGTGTTCAGTGCCGTCGATGTCCAGCATCATCTGGTCGAGGGAGACCTGTTCGCACACAGGGAAGCTGATGATCTCGGGCGAGATGAGCTCGTTGACATTGTTGACCGCGTTCATCACGCCCTTGCCCATGTAGCGGCTCTTGTCGCCGTCCCTCATCTCCAGCGCTTCGTATGCGCCCGTCGAAGCTCCGGAAGGTACCGCGGCTCGGCCCATAATCCCGCCCTCGACATACACGTCTACCTCTACGGTAGGATTGCCGCGCGAGTCCATAATCTCACGAGCTACGACTTCTTCTATCAACGCTTCCAGCATCATGTCACCTCAAGAGTTTTTCGTTCGGGCGAGACAGCCCCGGCCCCAGCGGGCCTCGCTATTATAGCACTCCGATGGAGTCTGAAGCAATCGCGGCGCTGCCCGTTGCATGTGACAATTGACGAAGAAAGTGAGGCTGTGCTAGACTCTCGAAACGAACACGGCCGCTCGGAGAAGGAGCGCGTCAAGAGGGATCGTAATGCGAGTCAAGATAGTGGATTTCACTGAGATGCCGGTGCACGACACCAGTTGGGCGCTCACTTCAGGGCCTGACGGAAACGCGTATGTCGGCGTGTGCTGCGAACATACCGGCGGGGTCGCGGCGGTAGTGTCACGCTACCGGGTCGATGGTTCACGCGAAGCGCTGATAGACATGGGAGAGGCAACAGGTCAGCCCGCGGACAATGGCAGAGCGACTCAGTGCAAGGTGCACGACGCGCTGATCGTTGATGAAGATGGAGTATTGTATGCCGCAACGCACCTCAGCGGGCCGCCGCTCGGACAACTGGTCTACAACCCGTGGGGCAACTGGGGAGATCCGCACGTGAGTTTTGCGGGTGCCACGCTAGCCATTTATGATACACACAAAGACGAGATGATCCGCACAGAGCTGCTGTATCCTCAGGAGGGCTGCCGGTGCCTGGCGCTGGACTCGCATCGTAGACAGCTATACTCCTGTACCTATCCTCTGAATCACTTTCACGTTTGGGACATCGACGCCCGCACCGATACGGACTACGGCCGTTTTGGGGCAGTCAACCCAATCACTATGTGGGTCGATCCCGAAGGCAACGGTTACACCTGCGACGATTTCGGACGGGTGCTGCGCTTTGACGCGGAGGCGAAACGACTGGAGGAACTGGATCGATTTGTTCCGCACCCGGCGTTCCAGAAGGGGTGGCACAACATCAGTTACGATGTCATGCCGTGCAAGGACCCGTGGAAGGTTGTTGGTGTGGTTTGGAACGGCTATGCTCACCTGTGGATGTACGACATGAAAGATGGTCCTCAGGGACGCATAACCGACCTGGGGCCGGTGCACCAGGGGCTGACTGGACACGAGCCCAACAACATAAACCAGACTCACATTGCCGGTCTGAGCTTCGGGCCTGATGGAAAGCTGTACGTCTGCGCGATGACCGATGTCGGTGTGCAACGGCGCAGTATCACTCATCTGCACCGTTTGGACCTTGATACTGGTGAACTTGAGGACTTGGGGCCTCTGTACGATCCCGAGCTGGACCAGTCGGTCTGGTACATCGCCCGCGCCGTGTGGCTTTCACGCAGGGATATGATCGGTGCGGTCGTGGGCCGCACACCTACAGGAGTTGTGCATATCCACTTCGATGACGATGAACTCTCTGACTTGGGCGACCCCGCCTTCCCGCAACTGCGGCTCTGGGGATAAAGGAAAACAAGATGCCAATTGACCTGAGCAACCACAAATGGCCGGTTCGCGACGAGGAGATGCGATCCAAGCCCGAAGCCAGCGAGTTGGTCGCTTCCGCCCGGCGGACTTTCGTCAGCGAGGGCGCTTTGTATGTGCGGGCGATCGATTTCAACGGGCAGATGCGGGCGATCCCTCGTGAGTGTTCCGCGATCACTGCCATGGGATATGACGACGGAATCGTCTGCGGCGCAACGGCCGGCGAGCAATCGTGGCTCTTTATCTATACTCTGCTTTCTTACGGGGAGGCGGCAGTTCCGCTGCTTCCGATTCCAGACTGCACGGACGTCCGCGGGGTTGTCGTGGACGGCAGCAAGGCGTATCTGGCCGCCAATAATGGCGGCGAGGGACATATCGTCAGGGTAACGCGCCTGTGTCCTCCCGGCGATGTTATTCAAGAGTGGGGCGTGGTTCTGCCGGAGTTCGAGACGCTCACTGTGCCCGTGCCAGGTGAGCGCATTATTCGGCTGGTCCGAAACCGTGCGGGTGATGTGATCTACGGGCTGACCTCACCGGGCGGAGTGCTGTTCAGCTTCAGGCCGGATGGTGAGGAACTGAAGATTATCGGGCCCGTTGACCCCGTGAGGTTCTTTGGCCCTGTGCTGGTTGAGGACGGAGATGGATTCCTTTGCGCGTTCGGAACCGTCGGCAGGATGATGCGCTATGATCCTGCTACGGACAAGATCGAGAGGACCGGCGTGAGTGTTCCCTGTTTCCCAGGTCGTGGGCCGTACGCCCGAATATCTTCGGCGGTCTTCGACCCCTCAGGCAACCGGTTCTATGTGGGTGACACCGAGGGTCTGCTCTCGGTGATCTCGCTGGAAGATAAGAAGGTAACTCCTCTGGGCAAGCCGGTTCCGCTGGGAGGCATCGACCACCTCGTGCGGGTTCCCGATGGGCGGATATACGGGGTTGCGGGCGGCCTTGACGGGATGAGCCACCTGTTTGTTCACGACCCAAATGCCGGCAGCCAGCGCGATCTGGGCGTGTGCTGCGCGACAGTTGAGAAGGGCTGGTATGGCTACCGCTTTGGCGCGATGCTCGCAAATGAAGAAGGCAGAATTGTTCTCGGGGAAGATGACCACCTGGGCTGCTTATTCAGCTACTTCCCACCTATGAGGTGAATCATGCAATTGGTATGTGAAGGCCACTCCCAGATATTGGATGTATCCCGCGGGTTGAGAATTGTTCTGAACCACCCGACAGTTCTTGACCAGCCCGTGCTGCAGGGATGCACGGACGCAGACGCCACGGGCGCTTCCATTTACGGCTCCGTGATACGCGACGGCGGAGTCTATCGTATGTGGTATCAGGCATGGCCGAGGGACTGGGATCGCAGTGATGTGATCACAGTGGGCTGTGTCGAAGGCGATGACGGGCTGAGCTGGAGACGGCCTAAGTACGGTCTGCTGGAGTGTATGGGAAGCAAGGACAACCACCTTACCGATCTGCCGTTTCACTCGCCTTCTGTTATTATCGATCCGGATGCCGACCCAGCCAGGCGCTACAGGGCGTTCGGCTACACTGACCCGAACAAATTCAGGGGCGTGTTCCCTCAGAGAGTGAACGCCGCAGGCTACTTCACCGCGCATTCTTCAGACGGTCTGCACTGGGAACTGGATTCCCCGGACCCGCTGTGGCCCAACGCGGACGTGATTACGAGCGTGTGGGATCCCGTCTCACGCTGCGGGCGTATCGCGATGAAGACCGGCAGGCAAGTATGCGGTATGGGCAGAAGGGCATTCTCCACCGCCGAGTGGAAGGATGGGGTTGCCACACAACCAGTTTCGGCCCTGATTCCGGATGACTACGATGATATCACAGCTCGCGCAAGGGGTTTCAACAGCGGAGACTACTATGGTGTGGGTTTGATGCCGACTGAGGGGCCGACCATCGGATTCCTCTGGAATTTCCGTCACCAGCTACCGATGGACGTTTGGGGCAACATCGGCCGGGTAGACATCTCCATTGTCTATCAACTGGAGCGTGGAGGCTGCTGGCAGCACGTGTCAGGACGGCCTGACTGGATTTCCGCAGAGAACTCTCCGGAATGGGCACGGGGGGCGAAGTACACCGCCGCCTATCCAATCGAGGTCGGCGATGAGACCTGGCTCTATTTCTGTGGAACGGCCGACCGGCACGGGTGGTGTGGAGACGGCGTAGATTATGCCCAGTGGAGCCAGAAAGTGTGGGAGACAGGCGGATTTGCGAAGATAGGACTCGCCAAATGGCCCACCGGCCGGATTATCGGCTACCAATCCGACCTCGTGGAACGGATATCTTTCTTGCCCCGCAAATCGGATCACGGGCGGCTGGCATTGAACGCTGTGACGCGGGACGGCGGCCGGATTCGGGCGCAGATAGTCTCAGGGTACGATCAGAAGCCAATCCCTGGCTACTCGTTTGATGATTGTGACTCTATCACGGGCGATCACCTGAGTGTTGACGTTCGCTGGAAGGGCAAGGACACGCTGCCCGCGAACCCGGTCGTAATCGCCCAGATCGAGATCACCAAAGGCACGCTCTATGCTTTCGACTTTGCGACCAAGGAGTAGATAGCGTACGCCACATGGACAGGTACAAGGCAGCAACTGGTCCTGAGGCAGAATATGAGCCCGGATCTTGCAGACGAGTGATGAGGAACAGGCTCGGCATCCGAAGCAAAATGGCGATGGATCAAGCCGAGGCTGAGGCGCTCGCACGTGTGCAGAGCAGGTATTTCACGCAAGACAGTATCACTACCGAAACCGTGTTCACAAGTGAGCTCATCAAGCAGATGCACAGGGATTGGCTCAGTGGTATCTACGACTGGGCGGGGACATACCGTACCGTCGACGTTGCTAAGGGGGGGTTTGCCTTTCCTCCGGCTTATCTCATATCCGACAACATGTGTGTGTTCGAGGAGACTGTCCTCAATATGCTGACGCCTTGTAGGTCAGATGAGCCACACCAGGCATGCGAAGACGTTGCCAGGGTGCACGCGGATTTGCTGCTGATTCATCCATTCAGGGAAGGCAACGGAAGACTGGCAAGATGGCTCGCGGACGTAATGTTCGCGCAGGCGGGCCTTTCAATACCGGACTACGGGTTTACAGGCAGGGGCGCGAAGCTCAGGCGGAGCAAGTACCTGGATGCTGTTATCAAGGCCTACTGCCGGGACTACTCAGATTTGGCCCGCTTCCTGGAGGAGGCTTTGGCGCGTGGGAAAGCGTCTGACTTGATCTTTGAGAGCGATCGCGGTGATGCACCTTCGAACAGAGAGGATTCATAGGTGCTCCTGGCAACGATCTGAGCAAGTCGATTCGGATTGCTCAAGTGAGGATTGGTTTTCGCAAGTGATGCCATAGTATATTATACCACGGCAAGTCTCTGTTTGTGAATTATCGCTGGAGGTATCGCTGTGCTTAGCGATGAGAAAGAGACTCAAGCACGGCTCACAGGAAGAGGTCAGTAGACAGTGCCAGTGCAGAAGCGAAGTGACATCAAGCCCGGACAAAGGGTGCGGGTGGTCGAGAAGCAAAACCAGGGATCCGGCGCGCTGACGGACGGCGTCGTTGCCCGCATTCTCACCAAGTCCGCCACTCACCCGCACGGTATTAAGGTGATGCTCGCCGATGGACGCGTGGGACGGGTGGACAGCCTGGTGGAGTGAGGAACTCCGTCACTCCGATCGGTCGAATCAGTCCGATCCGTCGTATTACGTCTGCGGAACGCTAGTACTTCACCAGAGACTCAATCCAGTGCCCTTCGAGTGCTCTCCGGCCCTTCAGAAACTCCAGCTCGAGCAGGAAACACATGCCGACCACCCTGCCGCCAAGCATCTCGGTAAGGTTAATGGCAGCTCGCGCCGTCCCGCCAGTGGCCAGCAGGTCGTCTACAATCGCGACCCTCATGCCCTTCTTGACGGCGTCCTTGTGCATTTCCACGCTGCTGGTGCCATACTCCAGGGCATACTCAGCCTGGATCACGTCCGAGGGCAGCTTCCCGGCCTTTCTCACAGGCACGAAACCGACCCCCAACTCCAGTGCCACCGGGCTTCCGAGTATGAACCCGCGCGACTCAATGCCGACCACAACATCGGGCTTGAGCGCTTTCACAGTCTCGGCGACCCATTCCACAGCCTGTTTGAACGCCAGCGGGTTCTGAAGCACAGGAGTTATGTCGCGGAAGAGGATTCCTTTGGATGGGAAATCCGGGATGTCCCTGATGAGGCGTCTGATATTCTCTGCAGCATTCATTGTCTGATGTTCCTTTTCATGCTTGTCAGGCTGTCGCCGTAGCCCGGGCGCGCGATGCCGTTCTCCGTTACGATGGCGCTGACAAGCTCATTCGGGGTTACGTCGAAGGAAGGGTTCATAACTGCGATTCCCTCCGGGGCAACACGAGCTCCGTCTATGTGCGTCATCTCATCCGAGGATCGCTCCTCAATGGGTATATCGTCTCCGTGGCCAAGAGAGAAGTCGATTGTGGACACCGGCGCGGCCACATAGAACGGGATGTTGTGATATCTGGCGAGGACGGCCACGGAGTAGGTGCCGATCTTGTTTGCCACATCGCCATTTGCTGCTATCCTGTCCGCGCCAACCACGACGCAGTCAATCGCACCCTTCTTCATAAGCGACGCCGCCATGTTATCCACCACCAGCGTTACCGGTATACTGTCGGCAAGTAGCTCGAAACAGGTGAGCTTCATGCCCTGGAGCCTGGGCCGGGTCTCATCAGCGTATACGTGGATGCGCTTGCCGGCTTCCATCGCGGCCCGCACCACGCCAAGCGCAGTGCCATATCCGACGCACGCCAGCGCTCCCGCGTTGCAGTGTGTGAGGACCCCTCCGTGCTGGGGCAACAGCTCTGCGCCGTGCCTGCCGATCAGCCGATTGACGCTCTCATCTTCTGCTACGATGCTCTCCGCGAGCCGGTCGAGCTGCTCGACTATCTCACCGCGCGAAAGACCTTCGTTCGCCGATGACATTGCGGCATCCAGCATACGGTCAATGCCCCAGAACAGGTTAACCGCGGTCGGCCTCGTGCCTTTCAAGAGCGCCGCAGCGTCCTCGAGTGAGCCGATAAGCTCCGAAACCTCTGTTGCCGTCGACTGTCTCGCCGCAAGAGCCATACCGATTGCCGCGGATACGCCGATTGCCGGCGCACCCCGGACTCTCATCGACGAGATCGCCTCGGCAATCTGTTCCACGCTGTCCATCTCCAAAACCACCATCTCTGATGGCAGCCGGGTCTGGTCGATCATCACGGCTTTGCCGTTGGTGTAGTCTACTGTTCTTTGCATGACTACATCCACTTATACTCTTAATGGCTACAATCCTGCATTGCCAACAGCAAGTTATGCCGGACTTGATCCGGCAACCGTCCGGAGGGTCTGCGCATCCCGCCTGATGACTCCCATACTTCGCGGGCGTGTACCCCGAAGCTTGCTCCTGTTGCGGGGTTGCATGTTCCGTGCTCTGGGCGTGTTCTCGCCCGACGTGAGATTCGCACCGGCGCCTGTTCGCCGCGAAGTGATGTGTGACATTCGTAGTACATTGTGGTATACTGTGCATGGAGGAAATTGGCCATGTCAGTAACACGCACTAAATCCGGGAGTTTGAGTTGCAGAGTGTCCCCTGAGCACAAGCGGCTGATCGAACAAGCTGCAAGGACATCCGGGTTCACTCTGTCCGATTTCATCGTCCATGCTCTGGTTTCTGCCGCATCCGATGTGGTGCGGGAGGAACCGGTCATCAGACTTACCAAGAGTGAGTGGGACGCCTTCACCACATCCCTCGACCGATCCGCGCGCGAACCGAGCGAAGCTACCAAGAATGCAGTTGAACTGTTCAAGCAGGGCCGTGATGAAGGCGACCGGCACGTATGGTAGAAACGCCCTTGTTCTCGACCTCCCTCATCATCGAGCGTCTGGATAAGACCGTCCACGACAGACGCGACTTCGATTGCGGAGAGCCCAGTCTCAACGACTATCTCAAGTCCACTGCGCGGCAGCATATGGACAAGGGTTACGCGCAGGTTTGGGTGGCCGTCTCGGAACCGGGGTCTCCAAAGATAATCGGCTACTACACTCTCTCAACGAGTGCTCTTCGACCTGAAGAAATGCCCGGCAAGGCGTCGATAAAGAAGATTCCAGTTGTCCTCCTTGGCCGGCTCGCCGTCGACAGCCGGCACCAAGGTCAGCAGATAGGCGTACGTCTACTGTTTCATGCTCAGAGGAGCGCGCTCTTGCTGTCCAGGAGAGTCGGTATTCACGCGCTCGTCGTCGATGCACTTGACGATAATGCTGCAGCGTTCTATCGCCGCTACGACTTCGAAGAACTTACCACCGGCCCCACTTACCTATACAAGACGATCAAGGATATCGAAGCTTTGGGACTGCTCGAGGAGAACCTCTAGCATATCCTTCTGGCTCGCCGTTGTTTGCGTCGTGCTGCCCTTGCCTCGTGAACGGTACTGCCTGAATCCGACCTCTATGAAGTGTTTGTCAAAGCCGATGGTCTGTAACAGCAATCACGTCTGATGTATCAAGGAGTATCAAGCGAAGTACTTGGCAGGGTACTTGCCGTGATCTATCGAGATGTCGGTCTCACCTGACTTACCCACGCCTATCCACGGATGCTTCTTCATCGAGTCCGTGTCGGCAGTGTCTTCCTGTGCTCCGAAGCCAGCCGCGGTGGACGCAATCCCCTCCCAACACAGGCTAATAGACAAGGACATCTGATGGGGCGATAGCGGTGATGCCCTGGTAGCGGACGAAATCGGCGCCGTTTAACGTTAGGATACGTGTGACTCCTTGTGCGAGCATCAGGGTGGCTATGCGGGCATCGTGTGCCTGCCTGCCGATGATGGGGTAGCGCATAGCGAGGTTGCGCCACCGCTTGGCTATATCCGATGGTTCGGGAAGACAGGGGAACGACTGCTCCATATCGTCCAAGAACTGCCGGGCTTCGGCAAGGGTGAATCCGAGGCCGTTGACCTCCACTGGCCGACTGGCCACGACGTAGGATTCGATGATGACCTGTGCGCATATATAGACGACATTGGACGTCTCGGCCAGACGCGTCACGGCTTCAGTACATTGGGCGTGTTCAGGGGCTCCGCTGTCGGCCCACCTCAGTAGCACATTGGAGTCAAGCAGTATCTTCAAGCGCCTCGGTCCTCGTACATATTCTCTCGGCGCAGAGCCTCCCGCGGGATGCCCACAGGCTTCGCGCGCGATGCGATGCGGCGTACGGCGTCCTTGGCCTTCTCCGGATCCCATTGTGGCCCACCATCAGCCAGCTTGAGCTCAAAATCAAGTGGCTCGTTGACGGGCAGATCGACCGGACCTTCGGGCACAAACACCCTGCCGTCGAAGTGCATTCGAATAACCGTGGACATGACGTCTACCTCCATATTCATTATACCACGCAGCAACAAAGCGCACGAAACGACTTGTGCATTTGAGATGCAGTCGTTTGCGCCTCCCGTCGTGTCTTGGTATAATCTCCTGACATACCTGCCTTGCGGTGTCGGAGAAGGGGAGACGATGGGAAGAACCTTTGTTCTATTGTTGCTGCTTGCGCTGGTGGCATACATGGGCTATAACCAGTGGAAGATGGACAAGATGCGACGCGACCTTGAGGCCATTACCAGTCGAGTCCACCGAACCGGGCCCAACTCCAGTGGGCAGAGTGACCTGGTTACTCCGCTGGCCAAGGCAGAGCTACACACACGCAAAGCCAAGGACATGATCAGGAAGAATCGCCCCGCTGAAGCTCAGAAGGAACTCGATTACGCACTCAAGAACCTTGAACAGGCAAACGGCGTTTCAAGAGATATTGTCGGCGAGGGCGCGCGTTACATCGGCAAGGCTCGCGAGAAAGCGATAAGTCTCTTCCAGGAGACCTGGAAGGAAATATCCGAAGACCCCGGCAAGAAGAAACAGGGAAACTGACCTTGAAGACGGCCGCGATCGTGCCGGCATACAATGAACAGGACAGGGTGGGAACAGTCCTCGAGGCAATCAGAGAGGCGACGCTCATCGATGAAGTCCTGGTGGTCAACGATGGTTCTACCGATGCCACGTCCGAGGTAGTCTCTCGAGTCCCTAACGTGCGGCTGGTAGAGATGGGGTCAAATGGCGGCAAGGGAGCTGCGATGCGCATGGGTGCCGCCAGCACTGATGCTGATATCGTGCTTTTCCTTGACGCAGACCTCGCCGGTATGACCGGCCAGAAAGTGGACGCCATCGTTCAGCCAGTCCTGGATGGGCAGGCGGATATGTCCATCGGCATCTTTCGGGGTGGGCGGAGATCCACTGATGTGGCGCAAGTCATTGCACCGTACATATCCGGCCAGCGGGCCTTGCACCGGGAAGTGTTCTTGAGCATTCCGAACATTGACAGGGCCAGATCCGGCGTCGAAACCGCCATCACCAGGTACTATCGTATGAGGGGTCTCAGAGTGACCCGTGTAACATTGGCTGGCTGCACCCACTGCATGAAAGAAGAGAAGCTCGGGTTCGTCCGCGGGTTCTTTTCCCGGCTGCGCATGTACAAAGAAATCGCGCAGATCATACTCGACGGGCGAAACCTCAAATCGCACTAGCGCGGCGCCGCACGCTGGGTTTTCTCATCACATCTGGATTGACCTCAGGCGTCCGTCGTGCTACAATGCGTACAGTACGAACGGGACGGTGGGAACACGGTGAAGGAACTGACATTTAAGTCTTACGATGACATGCTCAATGACCTTGAACGGCAGATGAAGAGAGTCTCTGACGACATCCTGACGCATATGTTCCGCATGTCCAGTGCCTCAGGGGAAGTGTGGTCTCCCAGGGTCGATGTGTACGAGACGGCGACTGCCGTTGTGGTGAAGGTCTGCGTGGCTGGTCTGGATCCGGCGAATCTCGAACTTACGCTGTCCGGAGACAACAGGTTCCTTACGCTTCGCGGTGTGAGGATCGACCAGGATGACGACAAGATCGACCGGATCCGATATCACCAGTTGGAGGTCTACTACGGACCCTTCGAGCGGGTCGTGTCTATGCCGCCGGATGTTCCTCTGGACCGGGATAGACTGGCCGCCACCTACAAGGATGGCTTTATGAAGGTGGTTCTGCCGAAGAGACAGGGCAAGTCTACCCGGGTCATCGAGATCGAGTAGACGGTTCGAAGCGCCGTAAGATACGCTGTGGCGTCTGCCAGACGGCGGCCAGTCTCCATCCTGTCTGCTCGAAGCCGCCGTGATTCACTGTGGCAAGCGGTTCCCTCCGAACAGTACGGGTGAGGTTGCTGGCTCAGGTCGAAATGACATGGCGGCGAACGGTGTCGCTTGCGAACGAAGTGAGGAATCTCAGACTGATGAATACTCCGCCGGGCCGGGCACTGCCTTTGCTCTTTCCGGCCTGATATAGAGGATGTCGAATATGGAAAACGAAGTCGCAGAAAGCCCGCAGATACTGGAACCTGACGCCGGAGACTCGACGAGTGAGCGTTCGGTGGTCATACCCGAGGAACTCAGCCTTCTCCCGCTGAAAGAGACGGTCCTGTACCCGCTTGTGGTGATGCCGTTGATCGTCTCACGTGACAGCTCGATGAAGCTGGTCGACGACGCGGTCGTGGCAGAGAATCGTATCATCGCTCTTTCCGCTCTTCGGGACTCCAGTGTCGAAGAACCGGGGATGAACGACGTCTATTCTGTGGGGGTGGCGGCGGCAATACACACGATGTTGCGCCTGCCTGAGCACCAGCGCCTGATCGTGCAGGGACTCAAGAGGGTGCGGTTTGTCGAGGTCATAGAATCTCAGCCATACCTCAAGGTCCGCACGGAAGAGATGCCTGATGTCGAGGATTGGACTGAGAGTGAACTCGTGGAGATGGAGGCACTGCGGCGGAACGTTTCTTCAGCGTTCCAGAAAGTCGTCGCCCTGTCACCCAATCTGCCGGATGAGCTGCAGGGAATCACCACCAGCATCACAAGGCCCGCCCTGCTGGCTGATACCATAGCTCTGCACTTGCCCGTGGAGGTTTCAGAGAAGCAGGATCTGCTGGAGACACCGGGGATCATGGCCAGGCTCAAGAAGCTGCTGGCGATACTTCTCCGCGAGGTCGAGGTTCTGGAACTTGGCAGCAAGATTCAGAGCCAGGTGCATTCGGAGATGGGCAAGACCCAACGCGACTACTACCTGCGCGAGCAGATCAAAGCCATACAGAAGGAACTCGGCGAAAGCGACGAACGCACCATTGAGATAGCTGAGTTGCAGCAGAAAATCAAAGAAGCGGGAATGACGGAGGAGGCTGAGAAAGAAGCGGTCCGGGAACTCGACCGCCTGAGCCACATGTCGGTATCCGCCCCCGAGTATACGGTCTCACGCACCTTCATCGACTGGCTGGTAAGTCTTCCATGGGGCAAGTACACGACCGACAATCTGGACATTCACCAGGTGCGGTCGATACTGGACTCAGATCACTACGGTTTGGAGAAGGTCAAAGACCGCATCCTCGAGTACCTCTCAGTGCGCAAGTTCAAAGAAGCCGGCGACATGAGACATCCGATTCTTTGTTTCGTGGGACCTCCCGGCGTGGGAAAGACGTCACTGGGCAAGTCGATCGCCAAGAGCCTGGGCAGAGAGTTTGTTCGCATCAGTCTCGGCGGTGTGCGCGATGAGGCAGAGATACGCGGGCACAGACGCACGTACGTAGGCGCCCTGCCTGGGCAGATCATACAGGGCATCAAGCGAGCAGGCTCACACAACCCCATATTTATGCTCGATGAGATCGACAAAGTGGGAGCCGATTTCCGTGGCGACCCGTCGGCCGCGTTGTTGGAGGTGCTGGATCCAGAGCAGAACTCCACGTTCCGCGACCATTACCTGGAGGTCACGTTCGACCTGTCCAAGGTGATGTTTATCACGACGGCGAACGTCCCCGACACCATTCTTCCGCCTCTGCGTGACAGGATGGAAACCCTTGAGATTGCGGGATACACGGAAGAAGAGAAGCTGGAGATAGCCAAACGACACCTTATCCCCAAGCAGTTGGATGAGCACGGCCTGAAAGCCCGGACTCATCTGACATTTACCAAGGACGGCATATACGAAGTCATCCGTGGCTACACCCGTGAGGCCGGGGTGCGTAACCTGGAGCGACACGTCGCGTCAATATGTCGCAAGACAGCCAGGCAACTCGCAGAAGGCAGAACGGAACCGGTCAAAGCGAATGCGAAGCAGGTCCACGAGTTCCTCGGAGTGCCAAGGTACACATTTGAGGAAATCAACGAGCGCACCAACGAGCCGGGGGTCGCGGTCGGGCTCGCGTGGACCCCGACTGGCGGGGATGTGCTGTTTGTCGAAGCAAGTCGCATGGAGGGCGGCAAGCAACTCTTGATAACTGGCCAGCTAGGGGATGTCATGAAGGAATCCGCTCAGGCTGCGCTGTCTTACATCCGGTCTCACGCAGAGGACCTGGGAGTTCCCGCCGACTTCTATTCGAATACCGACATACACGTTCACGTGCCTGCCGGTGCAATACCCAAGGACGGGCCGTCGGCCGGAGTCACAATGACAACTGCTATGGTTTCGCTGCTCACGGGGCGCAAGGTCAAACACAAAGTGGCTATGACCGGCGAGATCACGCTTCGCGGCAAGGTTCTGCCGGTTGGGGGACTCAAGGAGAAGATTCTTGCCGCACGGCGCGCGGGGGTGGAAACTGTTATTGTGCCGAAGGACAACCGCAAAGACATTATGGAGGACGTGCCCGCACACATCATCAGTGAGATGAACATAGAGTATGTCGGCGATATCGGGCGTGTGCTTGCTTTGGCTCTGGAACCCGCGGGAACCAGACGCAGAGGACGAACCTGATCCGGAGCGTTCCTTCATCGTAGGGCAAACATGCGTGTTTGCCTGGTGGACTAAACGGGCTGACACACAGGTCCGCGCTTATAGACGGCTAGCTCTCCAAGCGCTCCCAGGCTTCTGGAAACACGTCGACCGGCTCGCGCATTTCCTCCGGAACAATGCTCTTGAGAAGGACGATCGATGTGCCGTCGTCTCCAGTGGAAAGCAGTATCTTGTCTGAGACGCTGAGCATAAGTGTGTAGCCCAGTCCCATACTCGGCTTGGTGGAGAAACCTCGCTGTAGTGTGGCCCTCGGAATGAGAAGCGACTCAATACCACAGCCTTTGTCCGTAATGCAGATGAACACGCAGCCATCGGCCTCCCCTGCGTACACCTTGCCTGCGGACGCGTGCCGCAGTGCATTCGTGATAGCCTCTCCGACGCCGATGATAAAGGCATAGAGATCCTCGCCCTGGAGTCCTCTGTCGCGGCAGAAGCGCTCGATCTGACTCCTTGCGTGGGAAGCCAGGGCGACGTCATCTACTTCGAAGCTCACAGAACTGTCGGCGATGAAACGTTGAACGTCCTCGGTCTCGCAGATGTCCAGCTTTCCCTCAGTCGCACTCTGGATCGTCTCGCGGTAGAACTGTCTCTTCTGGACTTCGAGTTGCCGCTCCAGTTGTATCCTGCGTTCCTCATCCGCCCTGCGTTGAGTGACGTCCTGTATGATGGCCATAACGTAGCGTTCGCCGCGCTGAGAGTAGCAGGTCAGGCGCACATCACACTGCATTGTGCTCCCGTCAGGCCTGCGCAATGTCCAGTCCAGAGTCTCCATCCCGCTCCAGACCGCGCGATCAAGCTTCATCCGACAGTCTCTAGGTTTGCTCTCGCTGCCCTTGTGCTCGGCGGTGCAGATTACGCACATCTCGGTGCCTTCGAGATCCGCCACGCTTCGGTCGAGCAGGGCACAAGCCGCTGGGTTGGCGGTGACTATGACTCCGTCCTTGACCACAAGCAACGCCAGCGGCGTGGATTCGAATAGCAGTCTGTAGCGTTCCTCAGTGTCAGAGAGGTCACTCTTGGCCTGCTCGTGCCCCGTAACGTCTATGGCATTAACCAAAATTGCGGGCGCGCCTTGGTAGTCTATGGTGGCAGTACAGAGCTCGCAGTAACGCATTTTGCCTGTAGCCGTGAGGAGCCTGATCATCAAGTGCTCGTCCGGCAGACACTTTCCGGACAGTCTTCGCTGGTGGTAGTCGAGAGCAGATGCTTTGTCTTCAGGGTGGACGTAGCAAAGAGCGTCCAGACCATGCAGTTGCTGCTCTGTAAGGCCCACCATCTCGCACATTTTGCGGTTGGTGTAAACAATCCGCCCGTGGCGCACGATTACCACGCCGGTAAGAGAGTTGTCTACCAGGGTCTTGTAGAAACCGTTGTTTGTAAGGAATCGCTCCGCATGACCGCTCACAGCTTTACCCCTGCTAGGCACACTTATGGTCAGCGCAGACTCCTTTTCTGTGTACAGCCCCGCGGGCTGCGCACTTGCGCTTCTCTCCAACTCACTCCTCTTTTGCTCCGCCTTCAGTTGTTTTATACCCCAGCTTCCGCTACTCTAAGCATGAATTTCTGTTCTCTGGGTTACAAATCTTACATCACGGGCTCAGCCGAAGAGTGCACCCGACTTACGCACTGGACGTCCACCAGAACAGTCTACACATCAGCCCGCTATCGGCCTGCGTGCGCGAGGGTCCCAGGGTTACCTGGCTCGACGCCACTATTGCAGTCTGGCTCTTCTATGATGCTTCCGTGGCAAGTACTTCATTTGTTCGCACTCAATGTCGTAACACAGCTCCTTCGGTTTGCCGCCCTTCTTTGCCAAAGCGCATTCAGTACTGTTGGTGTAGGGGCAGTAGACCGAGGTGCCGTGGTCGAGGCCGCTCATCGCGGTCTCGCCTATCCATTCTCCCACCCAGTCCGATGACATATCGGAGTCCTCCGTGAAAGGCTTGCAGAGTGCGGTCACGGCCGCGGTAGCTTCTACCTGTCCGATCCAGATCACGCCTGCTGCAACGGTTTGCTCAGCAGAAACGAATGGCCCCGCAGTCTGCTTGAGGTTGCTATCGTAATAATCGGCACTTTCACTGGAGGTCTTCATAGCTGTCTGGTGATTGGGTTTGTCTTCGACACGGAACTGTAGAGGTCTTCGAATGCACGGGCCATCGTCTCAAGAGAGAATGCTGCCGCGCCGCTTCTGGCAGCTTCTCCCATGCTTGTCCGAAGAACAGGATCCTCTATGAGCCGGAGTATTCTCTCGGCGAACTCCCGCGGATCATCAGAGCAGAGAAACCCGTCAATGCCGTCGCGCACGTTTTCCGGAATGCCGCCCGCGTCTGCGGCTACTACGGGTGTGCCCGCGCTCATTGCCTCGCAGACAGCAAGCCCCTGCGTTTCAGTCGTGGAAGGAAAGAAGAAGACATCCGCGGCGGCAAATACCGAGCCGAGCTGAGCGTGTGGCCTCGGTCCGCAGAACGTTGCGAGCCCGTCCAGCCCAAGCCTGCGTGCCTCACGCCGAACTTCCTCAAGGGCGGGACCCCCGCCCACAAGAAACAAGCGGACCGACTTGTTCTTGTCCGTCACGATACGAAAAGTCTTTAGAAGAGTCAGGAGGTTCTTTTCTCTGGCTATCCTGCCTACGTAGAGAAGAATTCGCTCATCGTCAGATACGCCCATCTCTGTCCTGACCCGTCTTCTGGTCTGGGCGTCGATTGTGGCAACTGCTCTGACGCCGGTCTTGATCACTTCAATGCGGGTGCGGACCCCGATTCTCTCCAAGTTCGACTTTATCGGCAGAGACGGTGTGACTACGGCCGCGCAATGGTTGTAATACCAGGACATCAGGCGAGTCAACGCGTACTGTGTAACCGCGCGGGGACGGATCGGGGCATAGTGTGCGTACTCCGTGTACATGGTGTGGTTGGTCGACACCAGAGGTATGCCCCGCTTCGCCGCCCAACGCATCCCAAGTATTCCGAGGATGAACGGAGTCTGGGTGTGCACAACGTCCAAACCCAGTCCGTCAAAAGCACGATGCGCATCAGGCGCCCACGGCAGGGGAAACGGGTAGTCCGGCATCAGGGGCGTGTGTACAGAGGGCACGCGGACCACCATCGAAAACGTGTCGGTGTGTCCTTTGTGTGCAGGTGCAAACACGAATACCTCGTGTCCCAGTCTGGCCATTTCGGTCATCAGCGCCGTCACGCAGACGGACACACCGTTGATTATGGGTTCATAGCTTTCCGAAAATACCGCAATACGCATTCAGGCCGGAAACGGGATCGACGAGCTAGTTAGCCGCCGTTCTGGGCCTCCACAAACCCAAGTACGTCTGAAAGCCGGAAGCGGCGCTGGTTGCCCGCGGTCCGATGATGTCTGAGCACGCCCCGGTTAGTGTATCTTCGCACTGTGGTGGGACACACGTTGAGCAGTCTTGCAGTCTCTTCCAGCGTCAGGGTAGGATCCACCAGGCGCTGAATCATCTCATCACGCGACTCCTTGAACGCACTGTAGGAGCGCTGTGCGACTTCTTCACTGGCAACGCCGAAGAGCACCTGAAGGTGGTGCGGCATTCGATTCCACGCTGCTTCCACGCGGTCGTGTTCGAGTGATTGCGTGGCTGTCGATGGTTGCGGCGCATTCTTTGGCTTGGGCTGAGCACGCACCGCCGGGGTAGCGGGCTTCGGGGCGGCAGTGACAACTTGAGCGCTGTCCAGTGGGCGAGGAGTGCCCGTGCCCTCTGCCGAATCGATGATGTCGGTCTCCACCTCGTCGGAGTCGTCCACAAAGTCTTCGATCCGCGCGGAGACCTCTGGTCTGCGGGTCTCCATCGGGATAAAATCTTCTACCTGCGGTATTGCATCGTCCTCCAGCACTTCCGGCCCATCGTCCTGTGAGATGGTAGCCACCCCCGACTGTGGAAGCCCTGTGGTATGTTCACGCACCTGGCCAACGCCTGAGCCATCACCAGCGTCCTCAATGGCCCTGACCACCAGCGGGGATACACGGTTAGCCACGCGCTCTGCGGTTGGCTGCAAAACAACATGTTTTTCGTCAGCACGCGGTTCCGACCGCGTGTGACCGTTGCCCTTGACGGTAGTCCTCTTCGCTTTCAGTTCCTTTTCGCGTTTCTCGACCTGTCTGAACCATTCACCCAGCCTGAAATCTACGTTTGCCATAACCATCTCCCTCAGCACAAAAACATAGCGTCGCCAAAACTAAAGAATCTATATTTGCAGTCAACGGCCTCCCGGTATGCTTTCATAACCAGTTCCCGTCCTGCGAGTGCACTTACCATCATCAGAAGCGTTGATTTTGGTATATGGAAGTTCGTAACGAGACAGTCAACCACCTTGAACCGGTAACCCGGCGCAATGAAGACGCCCGTCTCTTCGGCCTTTGGCGCGACCTTCCCTGGTCTCAACGCAGCGCTTTCCAGCGCTCTCGCGGTGGTCGTTCCCACCGCGACGACCCGCCCGGAAGCTTCGTTCACGACCTGTGCACAATCCTCAGAGATCACGTACCACTCGCGGTGCATCACGTGATCTTCGATCTGTTCGGTTCTCACCGGTCTGAACGTCGCCACTCCGACGTGTAGAGTGATCCAAGCAGTGCGGACCCCTTTGGCTTGAATCCTCTCGATTAGTTCTGATGTAAAATGTAGTCCGGCCGTTGGCGCAGCCGCAGAACCTTCCGCAGCCGCGTACACGGTCTGATACCTTTCGGAATCAACGAGTTCCTTGCGAATATACGGTGGCAGAGGCACACGCCCCTGCTGCGCAATCAACTCGTCGGGGTCGCCGGCTGCCTGAAACTTCAGAACCCTTCCGCCTTCTTCCGTTCGATCCAGAACCTCGCACGAAAGAGACCCGTCAAAATGCAGCCTGACTCCCACTCCCACGCGCCGGCCGGGCTTCACCATTGCTTTCCAGACACCAGCCTCAACCCGGCTCAAGAGCAGCACTTCCACTCTGCCACCGGTCTCTTTTGTGCCCTCAAGTCTGCCTGGCACCACTCTAGTGTCGTTGAACACCACGACGTCCCCTGCGTGCAACAGGTCGACAATATCGCAGAATCGACGGTGTTCAATGGTCTCCGACGCCTTGTTCACTACCATCAACCGAGACTCATCCCGGTTAGCCAGTGGCTCCTGGGCGATCAGTTCCTCTGGAAGCGTGTAGTCGAAATCCCTGGTAAGCATCCAGCACCCCGAAATATACAGGAGCCAAGCGGCGCGTCTTGGTATGACTAGATTCTACACTGAGAACGCCCGAATGTCAATGGATTTGCGTGGAAAGTTTCGCCATATTTCAGGCACGATTTGGCCAAATCTGGCTGACAAACTCAAATATATCTGCGGCACAGTGCGGGTTCAGCCCGGAGCAACGTGCAATCCTACCGGCAAGTAAGTAGTTGGATGACGTTATCTGGGCGGGCACCAGCCACAGAGTTGTTTTGGCACTGCAGCACTGAGTGATTCAAGGTGGCTAATTTTTATGGTGGGCCCGACACTCCTGTCGGGCGGCGCCGGACAAGAGTGTCCGGCCAGCCGCTGCCATCGGATGCAATTCACAGACCGTGAACTGCTTAGCTGCGAAGTTTCTGCCACCAGGCCTTGCGCTCGGTTCCATATTCGGTGTCCGCGTCCGGGTGTCTGCGCACCGGCGCGGCATCCGAAGGCTCTTGCCCGGAGGATTCCTCGGAGGGTGTTGGTGTGGTTGACCTGGTGCTTTCGTCATCTACGGGGATGGCTTCCACGTCCGGTGTGGACGTTTCCTGAGTGAGCAGTATGTCACTATCCATCCCAGCCTTCTGAGACATTCTTACTCGCTCGGAGAGCGTTCCGAGGTCTCCCCAGTCGGATCTGAGCGGGCCTGATTCTGATATCTCGGCGTCCGGCACGCCGCTCTTCTCGAATAGCTCGTTGATTCGTGATATGCGGTCGGCCCATTCCTTCCGTTTGGGTTCCGGAAGTGCTTTGGCGATCTCCTTGAACTCCACGCTGGTCAGGGCCATGGTCTCCTGGGTGCGCTGAAGCATTCTGTTGGCCCAGTTCAGCATTACATTGAGCTCTTTCTGACGCTCGAGCAGGGACATCACCAGCGTATAAGTATTGCGTTCGCGTTCGCGAGCATCCCAATACTGCTGTTCGAGCAGCTTGGCCTTCTGGCGCCAGATCGCCCCTTCGCGCCTGGCCTTATACAGCTTGTCCGTCAGTTCCGCTATTTTCTGTGACAGTTGGTCTTCGCTCAAGATTATCGCCTCCGAGTCCATACCATTATCGGACAATTACGCGCTTCACGCAAGTTATGATCGATAAGTTTGTTTCATACTTGCTCATTTGTCGCCGGTGGGGTATCCTAGATGCCATGGATATGATTGCACTGCTGTGCGCGGTAATAGCTGCTCCCATTGTCGGAGGGGGCTTTGGTGAGCTCACCAACGGGCTCATTCAACTGGCCGTCTACTCAGCGCTGGCATTCAGGCTCCTGGTCTCTCGAGGCCGTGCCAACTTGGCCGTCCCGCCTGGCGCTGTGCTTCTTGGGGGTCTGTGCATAGTGACCGTGGCCTCACTGGTAGTATCCGTCTCCTTTTATCATGCCGCCAAACAGTCGCTGCTCGCCCTGGCGGGCGTTGTTACCTATATGATCACGGCCGATCGCTGTCGCTCGCGTGCGTGGGCTTCAGCAGTCCTGTGGTCGGTCGTACTGTGCGGTCTGGGCGTGTGCCTCTATTCCATCAGGCAATATGCCATAAGCACTGGCGGCGGAGCGCAGTTCTGGGCGGCGGTGCTGGGGCCGTCCGAGGCTATGCGGATGTTCGGCACGTTCGTCAATCCGGGGTTCTTCTCCGGCTTCCTGGCGATTGCCCTGGTTGTCGCGGTTGGGGTCTGCGTCGGGGCCGGGTCGACGCGGGCTTCTGTGTTGGCCGCTGTCTCGTGCGTCTTCATCACTGTTTCGCTTCTGCTGACCGGAACCAAGTTCGGGGCAGTATCCGCGGCAGCGGGGCTGCTGGTGTTTCTGGTCGTCGCTGCGGCCTGTCGTGCACTGACCGGAAGAGACCTGCGCAGGCTGGCGATCTTGGCACTGGTTCTGATCCCGCTTGCTGTTGCATTCTCTGGTCCGCTTCGGCACAGGGTCACGGCAGCAGGGGCAAGTGGTTCACAGGTTCACTCCACCGCATTTCGCATATACACGTGGAAATCGACCCTGAAGATGATCGAGGCAAAGCCAGTGCTTGGGTTCGGCCCCGGTTCGTTTGACATCGTCTTTCCGCGATTTGCCATCGCCGGCCTGACCAAGCACGCTCACCAGTCCTATCTTCAGCTCGGGGCTGAGTCCGGCGCCGCTGCGCCGATACTGCTGTGCGCAGCTTTGCTGGTTATACTGGTTCACGGGGTTAGGGGTGTCTCTATGCTTCGGGACAATCGTCCCGAAGCATATGTGCCGCCGGGAACTGTCCAGAATCAAGGTCAGGGTCAGATAGAATCAAGCTTCCTATGCTTCGGGACAAGCGTCCCGAAGCATATTGAGGGCTATGCTTCGCGGGCGTGTGCCCCGAAGCATGAACTGATTGATCCGGAACGCTGGCGAGTGGTGAATGCGGCCATCGTCGGTGCTATTGTTGCTTCTTGCACACGCAGCCTTGTTGATTCCGACTGGTATCTTGCCGGGATATGGATCCCGTTCTGGGCATTGGCCGGGGTGCTGGCGGGACAGACCAGCCCGATGAGAACTGTGGAGCTGACTAACAGATTCCTCGGATATCTTGCTGGTGGGATGGCGTGTCTTCTTGCGGCGGCAGGGCTGACCTTTGGATGCGGTGACGCAATGCTCAGTGCCTCATCTTCGGATTCCGGCTTGTCCGGCCGGGTTGCCAGACTTAGGGCAGGTGCTCGCTGTTCTCCTCTCAACCCGCGACTGCACCGCGAACTGGGCAAGGCGCTACTTCTCGAGGAAAACGACGGCACCGGCGCAGTTCAGCAGATCAGCCGCGCGATACGTCTTTCTCCTCAGGACGGGGCCGGATACTTTGCACGAGGAAATGTTTACCAGCACCTCGGCCTTGTGTCAAAGGCAATCTCTGACTTCAAGACCGCTCTGCGTCTAAACCCGCATTCCACTCAGGTTATGCTTCGCCTCGCCGAGTGCTATGTGGCAAAGGGCGACGCGAGGGGTACTGAGTCTGTGTACGAAAGACTCATAGCCCAGGAGAACACCACCTACGAGCGGGTCAAAGGTGTTCCGGAGATGGTTGATACGAGCTATGCCGTGGCGCATATCTACTTTGCTGACAAGTGTCGTGCGCGGGCTGAGTGGGCGCCCGCTTCAGATTACTACCTGGCTGCCATCGCCAGGCTCGAGCGCTGGCAGTCTAACGAGAACTACATCCAGATCGGTCTCTACTCCGGAGCCATCAGTGAGCAGGAGATCACTCGAAATGCACAGATGCTTCGGTCTGCCTACCTGGGCCTGGCGGACTGCTATGAGGCAGTGGGTGACGCGCAGAGAGCGTCGGAATTCCGCGGCAAGGCATCCGCGGTCAAGGACTTTCTTTCGGAGTAATCGTAGCAGGTCTGGGTAGACTCGCGATCGCGTCGGGAACGACAAGTGGTCTGCGCAGCCCACGTAGTTCCCGGTAGCCCACGTCATTCCCGCGACAGCGGGAATCCAGAGCTTCGGAACGCTGTCGCGCGGGCATCCGTATTGACTACTGAGTGCGCCTGCAATAGAATACAGTAAAGAGCTAACTAGCGAGGTTGGATAAATTGACTACGTCACAGGGTTTCCGTGTGGTTTTGGTGCTAATGTGTTTGTTTGGATTGGCGGCGCGTCCTGCGGTCGCACAACTGGATCAGCTCACCAAGCCGCGATATGAGAATGCCGTTAAGCTTCAGAAGGCTGGAAAGCTCGACGAAGCTCTAAAAGAGTTCATCGCCATCAAGAAGACGGATCCTAAGAACGTGGCCGTGATCGTGCAGATCGGGGTCATTCGTGCTACCAAGGGTGACATGCCTGGTGCGGAGGCGGCGTTCAAAGAGGCTCTGGCGCTGGCTCCCAAGGACTACGGCCTTCTGATGAACCTCGCCAGGATTTCCGTTGACCGTGACAAGAATAGCGAGGCAGCCTCGTATGCCGCGCGAGCTGCGGCGATCAAGCCCAAGGAGCTCGATCCGCGCATGATTGGGGGGATCGCCAATCTCAGACTCAAGAAATACGATGCCGCGATCAGCTCGTTCAAAGCGGGCCTGGCGATCAAGCCCAGTGATCAGGGCATTCGATACAACCTTGCTTACGCGTATATGAACGCGGAGCGCTATTCCGAATCTTCGTCCCAGCTTGACCAGTTGATCAAGTCCGATCCGAAGTCAGGCCAGTTGAGGATGATGGCCGGTTTCGTATCGGAGAAATCCGGCAACAGGCAAGCGGCCATCAAACACTACGAAGCCGCGTCCAACGACTCGTCCACCTCTCTTCCCGCGCTAATCAATCTGGCCAGGGTTTATGAGGAGCTCAAGCAGCCCGACAAGGCTCAGGTTGTCTTCTCCCGCGTGCTCAAGAGCGACCCCAAGAATCCCCAGGCCAATCTAGCCAAAGGTCAGGTGTTCTTCCAGCGGGGTGAGTTTGACAAAGCAAAGAGTCATTTTGAGGTCGCGCGAACCGCTGATCCAAACAACTTGATGGCCAATATGTCTTTGGCGATGATCGGCGTTCAGACCAATGACCTTGTTCTGGTATCCAAGCGGTCGAACGATGTGCTCGCAGTAGACCCGAACAATCGACAGGCTATCGAACTTGCCGCTTATGTGCACGAAAGCAAGCAGCGCTACGATGAGGCCCTTGCCCTGTACCAGCGCTGGGAAAAGGCCTATCCCAAAGATGCTGCACCAAACCACAAGATGGCTCTGCTGTATCAGCGTCGGAATGATAGTTCCTCCTCGATCGCTCAGTTCAAGAAAGGCCTCGAGAAGGACCCCAAAGACGTTGCGCTTCTTTCGAGCTATGCCCAGGCGCTAAGGTTCTCCGGAGATTTCGCTGGGGCCAACGATTTATATGGCAAGATACTTGCTCTCAAACCGGGCGATCCGGACGCCTCGATAGGCTCAGCAGAGTGTCTCAAGAAACTGGAGAAGCCGGATGATGCGGTGGCCGTGCTGAACAAAGCTATAGAGGCCAATCCGAAGAACGAGAACCTGAATATGACTCTGGCCAGGACGTTTGTCGAGCAGAAGAAGCCGGACGAGGCAATAGCGCAGTTCAAGAAGATACTGGAGTCTTCCCCCGACAACATGCCCGCACTGATGGGCCTTGCCTCTGTCTATGATGAACAGAAAGACTACCAGTCCGAGATCGATATATATAGAAGTCTCGCCGAAAAGAACCCGAAGAACCCTGGGTTTGCCGCCAACGTGGTGCGAATCTACGAGAAATGGGAGAAGATGGACGAAGCGGTTGCCGAGGCGCAGAAACTGGTAGAATCCGCTCCCGAGGAGCTGGCTTACCGCAGCGTGCTGGGAGAACTGCTCGAAAAGAAGGGCGACAACGAGGGCGCCCTGGCTCAGTACGGCGAGATGGCCAAGAATGAGGACGATCGCGCCAAGGGCTACGCCTATGAGAAGTCCGGCGATGTATACGTAAAGATGGAAAAGCCCGAGGAGGCCATCTCCAGCTACAAGGATGCGCTCAAAATCCAGCCGGCCAACACTCGCGCGCTTGAAGCCTTGGGCAAGATATATGAGCAGCAGGAGAAGATAGACGAGTTCAACACCTATCTGAAGGATCTGGTGGCAGCGGGCGGCGATGACATGCCGTATCAGTTTGTCTTTGAGCAGTTGTCCACAGCCGGCAAGTCGGACGAGGCAATCAAGTTGCTGGAGGATGTCGCTGCCAGGGAGCAGGAAAACGTGAATGTGCTTCTTGCGCTGGGGACCGCGTATTCGCAAGCCGGCAAGATGGCCGAGGCGGCGGCGCAGTTCAACAAGTACCTGGCCAAGAACCCGGACAACCCGTTTGTGGTTCGGCGTCTAGCGCAGGTCTACAAGACCGGCGGTCAGTACGCGCAGGCACTGGAGCAGTATGAGAAGGCGCAACAGGTCTTCGGCAATGATCCGGAGTTCCTGAACGAGCTTGCGGCGACGTATGAAGCTGCGGGGATGATCCCGGAGGCGATACGGGCGTACAACAACTACCTGATCGTCAGGCCCGACGATGAGGCTGTCAAGAAGAAAGTCGAGAACCTCGGCAGCAAGCTCGGTGCAACCATAGACCCATTCGCGCAGCCGCCACACTAGAAACCTAGGCGATGGGAGTGATAGGAACTATGGGTCATATCACTCCCACAGGGAACCAATTTACTCCACCACAATATCAGCGACGGACTCCACTATCTGGGTCGGCCTGAACGGGTATTTCGAGACTCCTTCCCGCGTGGTGACTCCCGTGAGGACGAGCACGGTTTCCAATCCGCTCTCCACTCCGGAGACGATATCGGTGTCCATGCGGTCGCCGACCATCACCGTCTCCTCGGAGTGCGAGCCAAGAAACCGCAGCGCACTTCGCATCATTAGCGGGTTGGGCTTACCCACAAAATAAGGAGCCACCCCGGTAGCTTTCTCGATCAACGCGGCCAATGCTCCGCAGGCAGGCTCAATTCCGTGCTCGCTGGGACCGGTGGGGTCTGGATTGGTGGCGATGAACCGGGCGCCCGCCTGGATCAGACGGCTGGCCCGCGTGATATTGTCAAAGCTGTAGTTTGTGGTCTCACCCAACACCACATAGTCTGGCTTGCGGTCCGTGAGCACATAGCCGACGTCGTGCAGCGCCGCTGTAATCCCGGATTCGCCGATCACGAATGCCGAACCGTGGGGCATCTGGCTGTGCAGGAACTGTGCCGTGGCCATCGCCGACGTGAACAAATGCTCCGGAGAGACCCTGAGGCCGACGCTGGTAAGCCTGTGAGCGAGGTCGCGAGGAGTGTAGATCGGGTTGTTGGTCAGAATGGCGAACTTGGCCCCTGCGCCCTCAAGCCGCTCAAGAAACTCCTGAGCGCCGGGTATGGGCCTGCTGCCGGTTACCAGCACGCCATCCATGTCGAGTAGATAGGTCTTTCTTGCTGTCATGTCGAGACCAATTATAGCCGACCCTCTACTGTGGTGCAAACCGCGGGTCTGGTCTCACGACAGCCCCCGCTTCATTCGAGCGATGCGCGTGTCTACCTCTCGTCCGGTCGGCACAGTGAGCGGAGTATACAACTCGGGGCGCCTGGTGTTCGACCATTGCTGCCCACTGGAGTCGGGCACCAGGTCTAAGTCCAGATCGGCAACCACCATCGCATCATCGGCTTTCCAGGTCTCGGCAAGGATGCGTCCATACGGGTCCAGAATCATGGCGTTGCCCGTGCGCACCTCATCATCATCAACCCCGACTCCGTTGCTGAACACGTAGAAGACGCCATTATCGTGTGCACGGGACGGAAACCATCTCATCAACCAGCCACGGCCTTTTTCACCGCGAAACTCAGCCTCAATCGCTTCGGGATTGGTGAACCGTTCATCCCAGAGCTTTCTTTCGACCAGCCCCATGATGTTCGGGTTCTTCAGCTTGCATCCACCCGTCTGGTGAGGGGCCAGGATCACCTGGGCACCCATCAGCGCCGTGATCCGCACGTTCTCGATGATGTTATTGTCGTAGCAGGTTAGAACGCCGACCCGAACTCCGTGGGGCGTATCGAACACGGTGAACTCATCGCCCGAGAAGACGCATTCGTGCTCGAACGCATGGATTTTGCGGTGCACCCGGTATGTTCCGTCGGGCATGGCTACGATGTACGAGTTGTGCAGCCTGTCGCCGTCGCGCTCGATAAGTCCTGCGCCGATTGTCATGCCGTATCGGCCGGAGAGCTCCATCAATCGCGCATGGGATTCGCCAGGAATCTGTTCAGAAAGCGAGAATATTTCATCCACAGAAAGGTTTCGCAGGAACCAGTAACCGACTATGCAGCATTCCGGAAATGCGATGATCTGCACTCCCTGTCCGGCGGCTTCGCTCGCAAATCTCTCTATCTTGCGAAAGTTGGCGTCCTTATCCCTGGGTGTATGCTCAAACTGCACGCCTGCGACACGAATTGTGTTCATCGTAGTATCCTCCGAGTCCATTCTTGCTGCGTTCCCGCCGTCAATTATAGCCACCCGATGGGCTGGGGCGCAAAACGCGGATTCGCTCGGGACGATTCCTCTGCAGGTGTTGCATTCAGCCTTGGGCCTGTGTTACCGTTGTAGGAGAGTGATCAACGGGGGCTGCTCTCGCGGTGAGAGGTATATAGGCTGATGTCTTCGATTTCAACTGCGCTGTCGTACAAACCGGATTGGCCTGAAGCTCAAGCTCGGTGGACTGCGTTCTGGGAACGGGACGCGGTCGACAGGCCCTGCCTCGATATCAAGGCCTCGCTGCCGACAGACCTGCCGGAAGTCATAGCTCCGGAGGAACCGGCAGAGGCGCGTTGGATGGATGCGGAGTACATAGCGCAGGCTTGGATCCGCTACTTCGAGACAACGTGGTTTGGTGCGGAATCAGTTCCTGCCGGTCCGCACCTTATGGCCGGCACAACCACCGGATGCGGCGACTACCTTCATTTTGAGACTGGAGGCATCGGCATTCGGCAGTCCATGTCCAGCATCCACGAGCCGGTCAACTGGCACCCCGGCCCTGATGATCCGTGGAGACCAAAGGTAGAAGAAATCCTGAACAGGCTGCTGGACATTGCGGAGGGGAAGTTTCTTGTTGGCAACCTGGGCCAGTATCCTGTGACCGATCTGCTGACCATGCTCAGGGGAAACACCGAGTTCATGTTCGACCTCATGGATGACTGCGACACGTGCGTCAAGAGGCTTGAAGAAACACTGCCCGCCTGGTTGGAAAATGACGACTACATGCGAGGTATCGTAGAGGCTCGCCAGGGCGAGTTCGTTTCCGGCTGGCCGGGACTGTGGTGCCGTGATTACGTCAGGTTAACCCAATCGGATATGTCCGCGATGATATCGGAGGATTTGTTCCAGAGGTTCGTGATGAAAGAGTTGGACGCGCTGGGCGACCTCCACGGCCGTTTGTGGTATCATACTTGCGGGTGCAAGCGCCACATTAATACGATCCTGAGCCGCCCATACATGTGGGCAATCCAGTATTCCCCCGGCCCACGAGAACAGGATAACGGCCCCGAGCACATAGATTTCTATCGCCAAGTGCAAGCCGCTGGCCGCTGCCTGGACATCGGAGCGCCTTTTGCGGATATGGAGTATCTGATTCGAAACCTCAGGCCCGAAGGATTGTTGATAAGGACCTGGGCCCCCAGCCGCTAGGCGGGCGAGGACCTGCTGAACAACGCGACGAAATGGTTTGGCAGCCACGTTGCCGGATAGAGGATTCTTTGTATGGAAGGAAGTGACGTATGCAGTAGTTGGTATGGTGGCAGAGGCAGAGAGTTTGCCAGCTTGATCGCAGGGTTGCAGCAGAAAGATCGCGAAGAGAGAAGGAAGAGTACGCAGTTGTTCTCAAACGTTGTTGAGATCGCTGGGTAGCAGCGGGAAGGGTTTTCTCGCGGGAGGTAATGGCATGTTGGCGAAACACAGAGCGTACGCAATTGGCATAGTGCTCATACTCTTAACTTCTGTTGGTGTGGCTGTCTACACGTCAAGAATGACAGGCGTGACGACCATCGCAAAGACCCGCATCTATCCAGAGGTCTTGATGTCTGATGGGGCAATTGTGGGTTGGAATGTGCATCAAAGCCCAGAGGCTACACTGTATATCTTCCGCGGCAATGAAACATTCTCTTTGGGATCATATCGTACGCCGGGGCTGCCCAACAGCGCGATAAGCGCAGATCACTTTGCCTCAACCACTATGGGACCCAGAGGAAAACGTGACGTCGCCACGTGTTTGTTCGATATCAGGCGACACAAGACGAAGCTTCTGATGAGTGATGCAATTCTCACTAAGGCAACTTGGCCGGTCTCTCACGACAACTCCAAGATATTGCTGCGTCCGCGTCCAGGAATGGGCGGGGCATCGCTCATCTCGGTGGAGATCAGCTCAGGTCGGTCTGAAGTTCTGCTGGGGCACGGGTGGAGCGTACATGATGTTGTCTGGTCACCAGATGGCAAGTCAATAACATATGCGGGCATTGAGAACAGGACAAGGCGCATGGTGGCCATCTACCGCTTGTCACTGCTCGACAAGACTCCGGTCGTCATCTGGCAACGAAAGAACGGCGCGGCAGCGGAACTGAGGTGTTCTCCGGACGGTGATCATATTGCCTATGCGGAAAACGGGTACGTAATGTGCGAGTCGCTGGCCAGTGGAAAAAAGCAGAAGATCACTACTTGTGCCCGGCATACGTCGGCTGGAAAGGAGTATGTAGAATATCCAGACTTGATCTGGTCTAAGAATGGGAAGCGACTAGCCGTACTTTTTCCAGCAGATCATCCCAGAGTCGTGATGGTCACGGCCGGCTCGGGGCATATCAAACGTATCAGACTTCCAAGGACAAAAGGCACGATCTTTCCCTTGGGCTGGCTGAACAACGATCAGGCATTCGTGGTGAAAGTCGGTGATGTGAAACCGGGGTTACACGAAGTCTGGAAAGTGAACTGATCTTCGTTAGTCTTTGCAGTTGTTTCGGGATTTTGGCCTCAACAGATCTGACAGCATAGAGCAATCCGAAATCCCGAAACATCGCGCGTCTCTCTCGTGACGCCGGGATTCCTCACTGCGTTTCCTAAGGAAGTCCCCTGATTTTGGGGAGTTCCTACCCAGAACAACCGAGCTATCCGCGCGGTCTGGTGCTCGGAATGACAACGTGCGGGGCTCATGGCCCAACGCTGTAGAGCATGAACGACTGCCCGCCCTCGGTGACCTTGTATTGCAGCGGTTTCTTCTTCGCGAAGGGGTCGGCCGGGAGTTTCTTCAGATACTTCGGTCGCAGCTCGGTAAGCGACTTCGGATAGCTGCGGTGATCGAGCTTGAAGCGCGTGAGTGCGATCTCTGTCTGCAATTTCGCGAGCTTTTCCTCGGCTTGGGCGTGGTGTACAGAGAGCCGGACTACTACCTCAGACCAGTCTGTCACGTGACCGTAGATGTTTCCGGGCAGGGGGACGGAGCATTTTCCGGTATAGCCAGCAGACTGTTCCGCGGCGACGGCCTTCCAGTATGCCAGCTCCTCACGGACCACAGCGGACTTGTCTTCAAATGCCAGACGCGAACCGATCCAGAAAGATCCTATCGCTGACTTCCCCCCATAGGACGATCCCGCGTCCCTCCACTTAGCAGGGTTCACCAGCGTCCATCGGTACTCTGAGTCACAAAATGTGCGAGACCGAGAGGCCGCGGACATGTATCCTTCTTCAGTCAGTACATCGCCAATGCTCGTGCGCTTGGCGGCGATAGCCTCAAGTCTGCGCGCAGCCCGCGCAAGCTCCGCGCCGTCCAGCTTGTCGACAACTCCGCTTTCCGTGATGTTTCGACGGCCAATCGCCTCCACCGCCGTTCCAGCAAGGTCGGCCACAATCGGCCCGCCTTTGGGCAGAGTGACGCCCAGGTCGAGCACGTCCAGGAACGAATCCATCGCATCTCCCGGCCGCCCGAGTGCGTTCTCATAGAGCGCCTTGCTCGTCGATATCCGCGCAAGCTCTCGCACTTGGGCGTAGATCGGAATACACAGGGAGTAAGCATCGCGCTCAGGAGGATGCATATACGGCTGTCCGAGGCTCTTCTTCAACTCCGTGATCGCTGCCGAGCAATGACTAATAAACGAGGGGTAGTCTGCACGGTAGTCCGCAACCGTCCAGTCCTGTACTTTCTTGTCCGATCGGCAGAGCGGCCCACAGTACGGTGGTCCTGGGCTCATCGCTGCGGCGCGGGCAAACCCGTCCCAGGCGTTTGGGCTCGGCACTTTGTGCGTCGGAACGCTGATGTGCGGCGGGCGGTTGTTGTACAGAAGTACCGCCACCGGCACCGCCACGATGACCACGACGATCAGCAGAGCTGTGGTCAGATGGTTTGAACCTGGTTTCTCGGTCATAGTACGTTCTCCCTACGGCTTATTATACCACGTCGCTCCGAGACGCAGGAAACATCGCCGCCGGCGTGGAACACAATCCCGGGCAGTCTGAGACGTTCATCAAGCGTCGTTCTCGCAACTCCCCAAGGAGCAAGTATGGATTGGAGCCCGTCGCCGCTTACCTGGTCATATTCCAACAAAACTCATTTCGACGACTGCCGCAGGCACTACTTCTACCACCGCTTCTGGGGACAGGACCCAAAGACCAGGTGGCGGATATATGAGATGCGCAACATCTCGACCCTGGCTATGATGCGCGGTCGAGTAACGCACAAGGTAATCGCCGATGCGCTCCTGGACCTCAAGAATGGTGTGCGTACATCCCCAGAGACCGCCAGAAAGAACACGCTTGCCCTCCTCCGCGAGTACTATCTCGAGAGTGCAAAGCATCTGTGGCATATAGACAACCGCCCGCCGGGCAGAAAGCCATCCGACATCACCAATCTGCTTGAGCACTACTACAGTCTGCCCAACACCGAAGATCGGGCGAGAAAGGCTCAGCAGGTGGCGAACGAGTGCGTGAACAACCTGCTCGGCTCCGACTACTGGCGTGAGATTGAGGAGTCCGACCCCGCGGGCTGGAAGACAATAGAGGAACCGAACTTCCCATCGTTTGAGGTGGACGACATCAAGGTCTACGCAACTGTAGACTTCGCTCGCGAATCCCCGGCCCGCATTGTCACCGACTGGAAAACCGGCTCCCCGGGCGAACGCGACCGCCAGCAGATTACGCTCTATGCGCTCTATGCCCAGTCGAAATGGGAGTGGGATCCGGCCCAGACCAGGCTGGACCTGGTCTACATCCACCCGGAGTTCAACTTGGTGTCTTTCACTCCCACTGCGGATGATATTGACAAGGCCAGGAACACCGTGCGCGAGAGCTTCGCGCAGATGATGGAAGTGGAGCCCGCCGTTGGCCGTGCGGACATAGCCGATTTTCCGTTGACTGACAACACCACCAACTGCCGATGGTGCAGGTTCCAAGGCATCTGTGAGGGTGCGAGGCGGATCATTGACGTTCCGCCGGACGCTTACGAAGATGAAATGTGAGCCGGAACTTAGCGTTTGCGGGCTGGCCGGGTCTGCAGGCCGAGCTCTCGCAGTCTTCGCCTCAGCGCCCACGTGGACACCCCGAACCGTTCGGCCATGACAGCCACCCGCTTGCCGGGGTTGTGCTCAAGCTCAGCATAGTGGGCGCGCACCAGGTCTTCAGGCATAAGCAGCAGCACGGCAAAGCGGTCGCAAGCTCGCTCAATGAAGGTCCGTCTGGTGCTGAATGTGTCGAAGAAGAACAGTCTGGATTCTGTGTTCAGGTCGTGGCTGAGCAAGTGATGGCCGATCTCGTGGGCCAGAGTGAACCGGCGCCTGGCGGGTGGTTTGACGTAAGAGGTGTTCACCGCGATGACTGGAGGCGCCCCAGGAAGACGCAGATAGAGCCCGTCGATCGACTCATCGAAGTCCCGTTCGCTAACGACGATTCCCAGCTTGTCGGCGACCCGTGCAAGCTCAACCGGCAGAGACAGCTTCAGGCTCTCCCAGGCTCTGTGCGCGAAGTATGCAGCCTCTTCCTCAAACCGCCCGCTGGTCACGTCGAGGACTTGCCCCCGGAGTACTTCTCCGCGGTTTCGCGCACAAAATCCAGTATCTCTCGTTTCGCTTTCTCCGGCAGCTTGTCCTGACCGCGCAGCACGAAGTCCACGGCTTCGACGGGGTCCGTAGTCCCCGGCTTCAGGGAATACCCGGCGGCGGAGCGCAGCTCATTCTCGTTGATTTCTCCGAAAGCCGCGGCGATCTTCTCTATCACGTCTTCCGAGGGTATCCGTCCGCTTGCCATGTCTGTCCAGTAGGCCGCGCTTACACCCGATTCCAACGACGCAGCGCGAAACGTAAGCTTCTTCGACGCCAGAAACGCCCTGATCAGGTTTCCAAATCCTGGTGATACCCTGCTCATAACCCGAGCCCTCCGTTCACTACTAGTTATGATAACACGGAAGGTGGTTGGAGGTCAAGATGATTGTAGGCGGGGGAGTGGGAGGAATGGGAAAGATGGGAGTAATGGGAAGTGACGCTCCAAAGGGGAAGCGGCCCTGAACCAAGTTCAGGGCGGCTTTGAGGGTCAGGCGGTAGCGTGGAGTATGTTGGGGACTATCTGCGGACTCGGGTGACGAAACCACCCATACCCGCAACACCTGCCAGCAGGGCGAGAATGCTGGCCGGCTCGGGAACCGGGGCGCACTTGCGTGCGACCTTGAAGATGTCAGTGTTGTCGATATACGCGCCGCGGACAGGATCCAGTCCCGTGGCATACTGAGCGAAGAGCTCGGAGCCCGCGCCTTTGACGTAAAGCGGGACCAGTTCGTTGGTGTGGCTTCCGGAGTTCCACTTAAGACCGGGCATCACGCCGACGCCGTTGTTCACCACGCTGGTCTCACCATTCGGGCCAGTGATCATACCGTTGCCATGATCGCCCGTGACAATCACCAGGGTGTCGTCCCAACTGCTGAAGGTCTCAACCCACGCGATGACAGAATCGACCGCCAAGTCGAAGTCCATCTGCTCCTCGATTATCCGCGAGGTCTGGTTGGCATGTGCCGCCCAGTCGACTGCTCCACCTTCCATCATAACGAAGAAGCCTGTTGTGTTGTTATCCAGCACGTTCAGGGCTCCGAGGGCCATCTCGCGGAGGGTGGGAACGTTGCCGTTGAGCGGGTCGTAACCGGGTTTGTCACTGGAACTGTAGCCGCTGCGGCCCTGCTGAGCAGTTGAGTATGCCTGGAATGTGCCACAAACCTTGGCGGGAGTGGCGCCAGTGGCAAGGTCGATGAACTGAGCACGAGTCTGCAGAAGGGTGTAGCCGGACGCGCCGCCGGTCAGGTTATCCCAGTTGGACTGGCCAACGTTGCCGTATTTTGGCGTCGACAGCGGTTTGCCGTTATCGTCAAACCACGGATTGCCGGCGCCCATAATCACGTCCATGCCGCTGGCAATCATCTCGGCGGCGATCTGCGAGTAGTTGTTCCTGCTCGAATTGTGAGCCATGACTCCGCCAGGCGTGGCATGAGTCCAGTTGACAGTTGAAACGGCACCCACAGCGCCGCCGTTCTGCTTGTAGACCTCGGCAACCGTGGTCAATGGGGCGCCGCTGGTGCTCCAGTTGAGCTGGCCGTCGTAGTTCTTGATACCGGTGAGCATAGCTGTGATGGCAGAAGCAGAGTCGGTAGCGCCGGTCTTCAGATAAGACTGGTTCGGCTTCAAGCCGCCCATGCCATCGCTTACCCATGCCTGGCTCGGGCTATACCCGGCGGGGTTGTTGGCGGAATAGGTGGACATGGCGTAGTGGGTCCACCCAGAGCCCTGGTAAGACTGGGTCTTGCCTTGCCAGTAGTTGCTGGCGTCCACGGAGCCGTAGCTCCAGCCATCACTCACCATCAGAATCACATTCTTGGCTGCGGCATTCGCCGCGCCAATGGTGGCAGCCGCAATGCCGGCCGCGCACACGATAGTCAGCAGTCTCTTCATCATTCTTTGTGCCTCCATAGTATTTGCCGCCAAACAGGTTGGGTCAGCAGCTTCGCACGCGGGACCTCAGACTATTGTCCCGTCGGGTTAGTTATTGACACAAAACTCTACAGGATGCTTGCCTTTGCATTGTCTTTAGGCTATTCTTTGCTGCGCCTCCCGGAGCCGGGGGCAGGACTGCGTTCGCCCCAACACTGCCTCCGCTCCCTGAGGCGGCAACTCTTCTTGCGTTGCATCACGTAAGAATCGCACCATGGTGTATTTCTTGCATCACGAGAGATC